>PMIF01000256.1:1413-10508 GCA_003157035.1 Rhodocyclaceae bacterium | reverse complement strand
AATGTCTATTTTTTGAGTATCTTAGAGTGGTGCCGGGAGGGGGGGTCGAACCCCCATGACCGCAAGTGTCGGCGGATTTTGAGTCCGCTGCGTCTACCGATTCCGCCATCCCGGCACGGGAGCAAAGCCGCGTAGAATGCGCGCCTTTGCTGGGAAGCCGCGCATTATCCGCGATTCTTCTTCCATCTTCAACAGATGCTTACGCTCGACGACTTCGACTATCACCTGCCGCCGGAGCTGATCGCTCAGGCGCCACTCGCCGAGCGCACCGCCAGCCGTCTGCTGGTGCTGAACCGCGGGCAATTGGTGGACAAGGCGATCACCGACCTGCCTGCCCTGCTCCAGCCCGGCGACCTCTTGGTGATGAACGATACGCGGGTGTTGCACGCCCGCCTGTTGGGGCTGAAGGCCAGCGGCGGCCAGATCGAGGTGCTCGTCGAGCGGCCGCTCGGCGGCAGCGAAGTACTGGCCCAGATACGCGCCAGCAAGTCGCCCAAACCCGGTTCGCGCCTGCTCCTCGAAGACGCTCTCGACGTCGAGGTTCTCGGCCGCGAAGGTGAGTTCTATCGCCTGCGTTTTCCCGGCGAGGCGATCGCGCTGATCGAGCGCCATGGCCGCTTGCCGCTGCCGCCCTACATCGAACATCCGGCCAGCGCAGCCGACGAAGAGCGGTATCAAACCGTCTTCGCCCGCGAGAAGGGCTCGGTGGCGGCGCCGACCGCGGGTCTGCATTTCGACCCGCCGCTGCTGGCGGCGCTCACAGCGCACAGCATCGCCACGGCTCAAGTGACGCTGCATGTCGGTGCCGGCACCTTCCAGCCGGTGCGGGTGCACAACCTGGCTGAACACCGCATGCATCGCGAGCGCTATTACGTACCGCAGGCGACCGTCGACGCCGTTGCCGCCTGCCGGTCTCGCGGCGGCCGCGTGGTGGCCGTCGGCACCACCACCTTGCGCACACTAGAAACCGCTGCGCACAGCGGTGAGCTCGCTGCCGGCTCCGGCGAGAGCGATTTGTTCGTCACGCCGGGCTTCGAATTCCGCATCGTCGACGTGCTCTTGACCAACTTCCACTTGCCGAAGTCGACACTCTTGATGCTGGTGTCGGCCTTTGCCGGCCTGGACGACATCCGCGCCGCCTATCGCCACGCCATCGCCCACCGCTACCGCTTCTTCAGCTATGGTGACGCCATGCTCATCGCGCGCAATCATGCAGTTTGAACTTCTCGCTACTGCCGAGGCCTCTCGCCGCGGCCGACTGACGCTGGCGCACGGCAGCGTCGAGACTCCGGTGTTCATGCCCGTTGGTACGTACGGCACGGTCAAGGCCATGGCGCCCAATGAACTCACCGATATCGGCGCCCAGATCGTGCTCGGCAACACCTTTCATCTCTGGCTGCGACCGGGCATGGAAGTCATCCGCGCCCACGGCGGCCTGCATCGTTTCATGGCCTGGGACAAGCCGATCCTGACCGATTCCGGCGGCTTTCAAGTGTTCTCGCTCGGCGAGTTGCGCAAGATCAGCGAAGAAGGCGTGAAGTTCCAATCGCCGATCAACGGCGACCGCCTGTTCATGCGCCCCGAGGATTCGATGCAGATCCAGCACACCCTGAACTCGGACGTGGTGATGATCTTCGACGAATGCACACCCTATCCGGCCGACCAGCGCCAGGCCGCGGATTCGATGCGCCTGTCGCTGCGCTGGGCGCGGCGCTCGCGCGATGAACACGACCGGCTCGAGAATGCGAACGCCCTCTTCGGAATTGTTCAGGGTGGCATGTTCGAGAGCTTGCGTGACGAGTCGCTGGCCGGACTGACGAGCATTGGATTCGATGGCTTCGCCATCGGCGGCCTCTCGGTCGGCGAGCCGAAGGAAGACTTCGCCCGCATCCTCGCCCACACCGCACCGCGACTACCGACGGACCGGCCACGCTACCTGATGGGCGTCGGCACACCGGAGGACATCGTGTTCGCGGTGGCGCAAGGCATCGACATGTTCGACTGTGTGCTGCCAACGCGCAATGCCAGGAACGGCTTCCTGTTCACCCGCTACGGCGACATCCGCATCAAGAACGCCTGCCACAAGACCGACACGCGCCCCCTGGACGACACTTGCGGCTGCTACTGCTGCCGCAATTTCAGCCGCGCCTACCTGCACCACTTGCATCGCACCGGCGAGATCCTCGGCAGCCGGCTCAACACCATCCACAACCTGTTCTACTACCAGACGCTGATGCGGGAAATCCGCACTGCCATCGAGGCTGCACGGTTCGACGAGTTCCGCCGGGAATTCGCCGCCGCTCGGCAGCGCGGGATCTAGCGCAGCGAGTACATCGCCCCTTCGGCATCGCGCAGGTTGTCGCGCGCCCGATGCAGATCGCGGTCGAAGTCGTGCAATTCCTCGCGTAAACGATGCCGCTTGTCGTCGAAATCGCGGTGGATGCGTCGCCGATCCTCGTCCCGCTCGGCCGCCTTGATCGCCTTCTCCTCGTCATGGTCGGCATCGCGCAGCTTGCGCTCATGCGAGCGCATGCGCTCCTCGATGCGGTCGACCTCGCTATGCCAGCGATAGAGCGTGTAGCCAATGTCGAAGCGGCGGCGGAATTCGTAGTCGATCGCCGCCGGGCAAACACCTTCATAGCTGCCGCCCCGCGCGCCCAGGGGCGCTGCGTTTTCCAGCCGGCAGAACGAGCGCAGGCCGATGTCGCGGCCCCTGGCATAGGTGTTGGCATCGGCGACCACCTTGACCTCGGCGCAGGCGTCACGACGGGCGGTGAACTTGGCCAGCGTCTCGCCGGCCATGCCGTCGCGCGCGCCCAGGTCGTACCAATTGGCCTGCCGACACTCATCGGGCGTCATGGTGGCGCAGGAGGACAGCAGCACTACCAGGGTGGGGAGTAGCGCGGTCAGGCGGGATTTCGCGGACATGGTGGGCTCGCAGCGGAAAATCGGCATGGCGGATTCTCGCCGAGCCTCTCCGCGGCTGTCAATCCACCTGTTCAGGGCGCGGTTTTCGGGCGACCATTCCTGGGTGTGGGTGGATCTGGCCTTAGTTTGACGCCGGAGGCCGGTATAATGGCGCGTTTTCCTCCTCATCCGGAGCCTACCGTGCTGATTTCAAACGCCTACGCCCAAGCTGCCGCGCCCGCGGCGCAAGACCCCATGGGGAGTTTCATGGGCCTCATCCCCTTACTGCTGATGTTCGTCGTGGTGTGGTTCCTGATGATCCGGCCGCAAATGAAGAAGGCCAAGGAACACCAAAAGCTGGTGGCCGAACTTCAGAAGGGCGACGAAGTGATCACCCAGGGCGGCATCGTCGGCCGCGTCAGCAAAGTGACCGAGAACTACATCAGCGTCGAGATTGCCGAAGGCAAGGACGGTGGTGTCGAAGTCACGCTGCAGAAACAGGCCATCAGCACCCTGCTGCCCAAGGGCACGCTGAAGTCGCTCTAACAACCTTACCTGCTGGCGTCCCCGGACGCCGGCCGACCAGACCATGAACCGTTATCCCTTCTGGAAGAACGCCCTCGTCGTCATCGCGGTGGTGCTCGGCCTGCTCTACACCTTGCCCAACTTCTTCGGTGAAGTGCCGGCGGTACAGGTATCGAGCGTCAAGTCCACCGTCAAGGTTGACGCGCAACTCGTCTCCCGTATCGAGGATGCCGTAAAGGCAGCCGGCATCACTCATACCGGACTGTTTGCCGACGCCAACAGCGTCCGCGTGCGCTTCGCCGATACCGACACTCAGTTGAAGGCCAAGGACACCATCGAGAAGACGCTCAATCCAGATCCGAACGACGGTTCCTATAGCGTCGCCCTCAACCTGCTTTCCGCCTCACCGCAGTGGCTGACCGGCATCCACGCGCTACCGATGTATCTCGGCCTCGACTTGCGCGGCGGCGTGCACTTCCTGCTGCAAGTGGACATGAAAGGCGCGCTGACCAAGCGGCTCGACTCCACGGCCGCCGACTTGCGCAGCCTGCTGCGCGACAAGAACATCCGTCACACTGGGATCAACCGCGAGCGCGACACCGTGGTGGTCAAGTTCCGCGATGCCGAGACGCGCGACAAGGCCAAACTGGCCATCGGCGACAGTNNGAACTCGGCGTCGCCGAACCGATCATTCAGCAACAGGGCGCAGATCGCATCGTCGTCCAGCTGCCCGGCATCCAGGACACCGCCCAAGCCAAGAAGATCATCGGCCGCACGGCCAATCTGGAAGTGCGTATGGTCGACGACGAGGCCTCCGCCAACCCGGCGGTGATGGAAGAAGCCGCCAAGGGCCGGCCGCCGATCGGCACCGAATACTTTGTCGAGCGCGGCGGTCGGCCGCTGCTGATCAAGAAGCAAGTGGTCCTCACCGGCGACCGGCTGACCGACGCCCAGCCCGGCTTCGACGGCCAGACCCAGGAGCCGGCAGTGCATTTGACGCTCGACTCGGCCGGCGCCCGCATCTTCAAGGAAGTATCGCGCGACAGCATCGGCAAGCGCATGGCCATTCTGCTGATCGAGAAGGGCAAGGGCGAAGTGGTGACAGCGCCGGTGATCCGTTCCGAAATCGGCGGCGGCCGGGTGCAGATCTCCGGCCGCATGAGCACCAACGAGGCCAACGACGTCGCGCTGCTGCTGCGCGCCGGCAGCCTGGCAGCGCCGATGGACATCATCGAGGAACGCACCATCGGCCCCAGCCTCGGCGCCGACAACATCGCCAAGGGCTTCAACTCGACGCAATGGGGCTTCGTCGCCATCGCGACTTTCATGATGCTCTACTATCTATTGTTCGGCTTGGTCTCAGTGCTAGCCTTGTCGGCCAACCTGCTCTTCCTGGTGGCCCTGCTGTCGCTGTTGCAGGCGACGCTGACCCTGCCCGGCATCGCCGCCATCGCCCTGACGCTCGGCATGGCCATCGACTCCAACGTGCTGATCAACGAACGGGTGCGCGAAGAACTGCGCGGCGGCAGCACACCGCAGGCGGCGATCACGGCCGGCTATGAGCGCGCCTGGGCGACCATCGTCGACTCCAACGTCACGACGCTGATCGTCGGGCTCATGCTGCTGATCTTCGGTTCCGGAGCGGTGCGCGGCTTTGCCGTCGTCCATTGCCTGGGCATCACGACTTCGATCTTCAGTTCCGTGGTGTTGTCGCGGGCGCTGATCAACGTCATCTACGGCCGCCGCAAGAAGCTCGCCGCCCTGTCGATTGGCCAGGTGTGGAAGCCCGGCATCGCGATGAAGTAACAGAAGGGAATCAACCGTCATGGAATTTTTCCGCATTCGCAAAGACATTCCCTTCATGCGCCACGCGCTGGTGTTCAACATCATCTCGTTGATCACCTTCCTGGCCGCGGTGTTCTTCCTCACCACCAAGGGCCTGCATTTCTCGATCGAGTTCACCGGCGGCACGCTGATGGAAGTCAGCTACGCCCAGACCGCCGACCTCGAACACATCCGCAAGCAGATGGAGTCCGACGGCTTTGCGGACATCCAGGTACAGAACTTCGGCTCCTCGCACGACGTGCTGATCCGCGTCCCGCTGGCGAAGGATGTGACCGCCAAGGTCGGCGAACGGGTCATGGCCTCGCTGCTGGCGGCCGGCGGCGAGCCGCAGATGAAGCGCATCGAGTTCGTCGGCCCGCAAGTCGGTAAGGAACTGGCCAGCGACGGCGCCCTGGCCCTGCTGCTGGTGGTAATCGGCATTGTCATCTATCTGGCGATCCGTTTCGAATGGCGCTTCGCCATTTCGGCGATCATCGCCAACCTGCACGACGTGGTGATCATCCTCGGCTTCTTCGCCTTCTTCCAGTGGGAATTCTCGCTGCCGGTGCTGGCCGCGGTGCTGGCCGTGCTCGGCTACTCGGTCAACGAGTCGGTGGTGGTATTCGACCGGGTGCGCGAGACGTTCAAGAAGAAACGCGGCATGACGACGCCCGAAGTGCTCAACCACGGCATCACCGGCACCATCTCGCGGACAATCATCACCCACGGCTGCACCCAGATGATGGTCACCTCGATGCTGATTTTCGGCGGCGCCGCCCTGCACTACTTCGCCCTGGCACTGACCATCGGCATCTGCTTCGGCATCTATTCTTCGGTGCTGGTGGCAAGCCCAATGGTGATGTGGCTCGGCGTCTCGCGCGAGCAATTCGCGGTGGCCAAGAAAGCCCGCCCCGAAGGCATGTCCGACGACGGCGCCTGCGTCTGATGCGGGTTAGGGTTTGGGATCTGCCGGTGCGCGTCTTTCACTGGGCGCTGGTGATAGCCGTCGTTGTCGCTTTCGTTACTGCCCAGATCGGCGGCAACGACATGGTCTGGCATGGCCGCGCCGGCCTGGTGGCACTTGGCCTCATCATCTTCCGCATCGTCTGGGGGTTTGGCGGCACCACTTACGCTCGTTTCACCAGCTTTGTCCGCGGGCCGGCGACCATCCGTGCCTATTTGCGGGGCGAATGGCAAGGCCTCGGTCACAACCCGGTCGGCGCCCTATCGGTACTGGTGTTGCTGACGCTGGTCGGCAGCGAGGCGGCGACAGGACTCTTCGCCAACGACGATATCGCCTACCAGGGCTTTCTTTACCCATTGGTGGGCGCCGACATCAGCGGCTGGCTGACCGCCATCCACAAGCTGTTCGAACCGGCCCTGATCGCTCTGGTGCTCGCCCACGTCGGCGCCATCGCCTTCTATGCCCGGGTCAAGAAGCGCAATCTGCTCTTGCCCATGCTGACCGGCTGGACCGAAACAAGCGATGCCGTGGAGACGCCGCGCGGCGGCAGTTGGCTGGCGCTCGTGATCGCGCTTGCCATCGCTGCCGGAGTCGTCTACGCTGCGTCCGGCGCCCTTCTGCCGCCCCCACCGTCGGTGCCCGCAGAAACGCCCACCTGGTAGTCCCAGCAAGTAATCCCATCAGTTAGTCCCCGTCAGGCCGCATTTCGGGCAAAATCGCGGCCGCCTCCAATTTAACGCCGGTCCATACGAATGAGCCTCAAGCACATCCGCAGCATCCTGGTCGCCAACCGCTCCGAGATCGCCATTCGCGTCATGCGCGCCGCCAGCGAATTGGGCATCCGTACCGTCGGCATCTACGCCAACGAAGATCGCCTGGCCCTGCACCGCTCCAAGGCCGACGAGAGCTATCTGGTCGGCGCCGGCAAGAAGCCCATCCAGGCCTATCTCGATATCGACGACATCATCCGCGTCGCCAAGCTGGCGAAGGTGGATGCCATCCATCCGGGCTACGGCTTCCTGTCCGAAAACCCGGACTTTGCCGAAGCCTGCGGCAAAGCCGGCATCCTGTTCATCGGACCGAGTCCGGAAGTCATGCGCGAACTGGGCAACAAGGTTGCCGCCCGCGCGCTCGCCGAGCGGGTCGGTGTACCCGTGGTACCGGCCACCGGCGCCCTGCCGTACGACATCGACGAATGTCGCAAACAGGCGGCCAAGGTCGGCTATCCGCTGATGCTGAAAGCCAGTTGGGGTGGCGGCGGCCGCGGCATGCGCGCCATCAACAGCGAGGCTGAGCTGGCGCCGGCCATCGAAGTCGCCCGCCGGGAAGCGGCGGCAGCTTTCGGCAACGACGAGGTCTATCTGGAGAAGATGGTCGTCCGCGCCCGCCACGTCGAAGTGCAGGTTCTCGGCGACAAGCACGGCAATCTGGTGCATCTGTTCGAGCGCGACTGCTCGGTGCAGCGGCGCAATCAGAAGGTGGTCGAGCGGGCGCCCGCGCCTTACCTGACACCAGAGCAACGCGAGGCGCTCTGCCAGTCGGCGCTGAAGCTGGCGCGCGGCGTCGATTACACGCATGCCGGCACCGTCGAGTTCCTCATGGATGCCGATACCGGCAAGTTCTACTTCATCGAGGTCAATCCGCGCATCCAGGTCGAGCACACGGTCACGGAGGAAGTCACCGGCATCGACATCGTCAAGGCGCAGATCCGCGTCACTGAAGGGGCGCGCATCGGCGAAGCGGATTCCTACATTCCGGCGCAGCGGGACATCGTGTTGCACGGGCACGCATTGCAATGCCGGGTCACGACCGAGGATCCGGAAAAGAACTTCACGCCCGACTACGGCAAGCTTACTGCCTACCGCAGCGCCGCCGGCGCCGGCATCCGCCTCGATGCCGGCACCGCCTACACGGGCGCGGTGATCACGCCCTTCTACGATTCGCTGCTGGTCAAGGTCACGGCCAAGGGCCACGATCCGGAAGAGGCAATCCGGCGCATGAACCGCGCCCTGCGCGAGTTTCGCGTCCGCGGCGTGGCCTCGAACCTGACTTTCCTCGAGAACATCATCCTGCATCCGTCGTTCAAGAGCGGCGAATGCACGACGCGCTTCATCGACACCACGCCGGAACTGTTCACCTTCAAGAAGCACCGCGACCGGGCCACCCGACTACTCAAGTTCATCGGCGACGTCGAGGTCAATGGCAACCCGGAGATGAAGGACCGGCCGCTGCCGCATCAGCCGCTGTCCGTTCCTATCAGGCCGAAGGCCGATCTCACCCTCGATCCGCCGGCCGGCAGCCGCGACCGCTTCAAGCAGCTCGGCGCACAGAAGTTCGCCGACTGGATGCGTGAACAAAAGCAGGTGCTGATCACCGACACGACGATGCGCGACGCCCATCAATCGCTGTTCGCGACCCGCATGCGCACGGCGGACATGGTCGCCATCGCGCCACACTACGCGCGTCTGTTACCGCAACTGTTCTCGCTGGAGTGCTGGGGCGGCGCCACCTTCGACGTCGCCATGCGCTTCCTCAAGGAAGATCCATGGGAGCGGCTGGCACGCTTGCGCGAAGCGACGCCCAACATCCTGTTCCAGATGCTGCTGCGCGCCTCCAACGCCGTCGGCTACACCAACTACGCCGATAACGTCGTCCGCTTCTTCGTCAAGCGGGCCGCCGATAGCGGCATGGACATCTTCCGCGTCTTCGACTCGCTCAACTGGGTCGAGAACATGCGCGTGGCGATGGACGCGGTGATCGACAACGGCGCGCTCTGCGAGGCGGCGATCTGCTACACGGGCGACCTGTTCGACACCAGCCGGCCGAAGTACAGCCTCAAATACTACGTCGACATGGCGAAGCAGCTGGAGAAGGC
>PMIF01000256.1:0-1356 GCA_003157035.1 Rhodocyclaceae bacterium | reverse complement strand
CTCGCCGCGCTGGAGAACACCGAACGCACACCCGGCATCAGCCACGGCGACATCCAGCCCTTCGCCCGCTACTGGGAGGGCGTGCGCCACTACTACGCGCCTTTCGAGGCTGATATCCGCGCCGGCACCTCGGACGTCTATCGCCACGAAATGCCCGGCGGCCAGTACACCAACCTGCGCGAACAGGCCCGTTCGATGGGACTCGATGCGCGCTGGTCCGAAGTCGCCCAAGCCTACGCTGACGTCAATCAATTGTTCGGCGACATCGTCAAGGTGACGCCGTCGTCGAAGGTGGTCGGTGACATGGCGCTGTTCATGGTCGCCAACGGCTTGACGCCGGCCGAGGTGGCCGATCCGGACAAGGAAGTCTCCTTCCCCGAATCAGTCGTGTCGATGTTCCGCGGCGAGATGGGCTACCCGGCCGACGGTTTTCCGCCGGCCTTGCAGAAGAAGATTCTCAAGGGCAAGACGCCGATCGCGGGCCGCGTCGGCGCTCACCTGCCCGACGTCGATCTCGGCGCCGCCCGCTTGGCGGCCGAGAAGGCGGCCGGACGACTGGTCGACGACAACGACCTCGCCTCCTACCTCATGTACCCGAAGGTGTTCGCCGAGTTCGCCGAGCATCAGCGCCACTACGGCAACGTCTCGGTGCTGCCGACGCCGGTCTTCTTCTACGGCCTGCATGAGAAGGAAGAGGTCGCGGTCGACATCGACCCGGGCAAGACGCTGGTGATCCAGTTGACCGGCCGCCAGGATGACGATGGCGAAGGCGTGGCACATCTGTTCTTCGAACTCAACGGCCAGCCGCGACCGACCCACATCGATAAGGCCGGCCTGGCCAAGAAGAAGGCGCACGCCAAAGCGGAAGACGGCAACCCCAACCACGTCGCGGCGCCGATGCCTGGCGCCGTGGTCACCGTCTCGGTGAAGCCCGGACAGAAGGTCAGTCGCGGCGGTCCCCTGGTGTCCATCGAAGCGATGAAGATGGAAACTGCCGTTACCGCCGAACGCGACGCCACGGTCGTCAAGGTGCTGGTCGCCCCGGGCGACCGCGTCGAGCCGAAGGACTTGTTGATCGAACTGGGCTAGAACGCTTACGCCGACGCGGCAGCGCGGCGCAAGCGATCGTTCACCGCCTGCCAGCCGTCGCTTTGTGGCGGCCTCTGGACGACGATGCGGCTGCAGCCCGCTGCATCGAGCGCGCGCAGGTTGGCGTAGAGGTCACGGGCAAAGGTGGCCGGCTCCGACGGCGCCTGACACCAGACGATGCGTGGGTCCGAGAGTGGACAAGCCATCGGTGCCAGCACCGCCAGCCGCTCGTTGTTCGCCAAAGCTCCACGAACGGCGAAAATGACC
>PMIF01000189.1 GCA_003157035.1 Rhodocyclaceae bacterium | reverse complement strand
CCTGCCTGGCGGCCCGCTTCGATCAGGAAGCGAATCTCGTCGGCGGCGGTCGCTTCCGCGGACTCTTTGAACGGGAACAGGTCGAGCACGCGGTCGGAGGTTTTCGAAATAACCCAGACCAGCGGATGGGTCAGCTTGAGCAGCAGGCTGACCGGGCCGGCCATGGCGACGGCGATGGCCTCCGGTCGCGCCAGCGCGACTCGCTTGGGCACCACTTCGCCGAAGACAATCGAGAAGAAAGTGATCAGCGTCACCACCAGCGCCAGCGCCAAGCCGTAGTTGATGCTGGCAAGCGCCGGCAACTGCGCGTTGAGCCAGGTCTCGACCCGCGGCACCCATAGCGACTCGCCGAAGGCGCCGGCCAGCATGGCCATGGCCGTGATGCCCAACTGCGTGGTCGCCAGCAGGCGGCTTGGCCGCTGGCGGAACTGCATGACAACGCTCGCCCGATTCTCGCCGTCGACGCCGCGCATCGCCAGCAGCGAATTGCGGCTCGCCCCCACGGCCATCTCGGCCATCGCCAAGGCACCGCTGCCGAGAACCAGAAGTACCAGAATCCAGATTTCCATGGTCACACCCCGTCGAAAGCGACGTCAGCCGATGATTCTCCCATATCGACCGGCGCGGCGCTGTCCGGCCACAACGGCTGTCATCGTTTCGTCACTTGAACGTCGCAATATTGGCCGTTTCCCCTTCGAGTAACGAGACCATGCGCCCACTTCCGTCCGCCGTCCTTGGCGTTGCTGCTACCGTCGCCTTCGCCATGCTGCCGCTCGCAGCCGCGGCCGAGGCGATCTATCCCATGAACCGCGCCGACATCCTCGTGGGTGCTCACTTCGACTTCAAGGTCGAGTTCGACGGCGTCGTCAAGAGCGACGAGATCAAGGTTACGATCAATGGCCAGGACTACACCAAGGTGCTGGCACGGAGGGCCGAGCTCATCGCCCGCGAGGACGGCAAGGAGGCATCGGCGCTGATCCTGCGCGATGCTGCCTTGAGCCGCGCCGGCGAATACACGGTGATCGCCAGCGACGGCGCCAGCAGCAAGACCGTCGTCTGGCACGCCTACAACACCCCGGCCAAGCGGGCGGCGAAGAACGTCATCCTGTTCATCGGCGACGGCTTTTCCATCGCCCACCGCACCGCCGCACGCATGCTTTCCAAGGGCTACGACGAAGGCGGCAAGCTCAAAGGCAAGCTGGCGCTGGACGACATGCCGTACATGGCGCTGTTGTCCACCCAGGGCACCGATTCCATCGTCACCGATTCGGCGAATTCCGCCAGCGCCTACACCACCGGCCACAAGTCCTGCGTCAACGCGCTCGGCGTTTATTGTTCGCGCGCCACCAGCACGCTCGCCCATCCCGCGGTGGAGACCATCGCCGGCATCGCCAAGCGCCATGGCATAGCCGTCGGCGCCGTCACCAACTCGGAAGTGGAGGACGCGACGCCGGCCGCCATGGTCGCCCATACGCGCCGCCGTGCCGACTACGACGACATCGTGCACATGTTCCTCGACAGCAAGATCGATGTGCTGATGGGCGGCGGCTCGCCGAACTTCCTGCCCAGGTCGACGCCCGGTTCCAAGCGCCGCGACGACGCCGATTACATCGAATTATTCCGCCGCGCCGGCTATGCACTGGCCACCAGCAAGACCGAGATGCAGGCAATGGCCTCGCAAGCAGCGACGACCAAGCTGCTCGGCCTCTACAACACCGGCAACGTCGATGGCGCGCTCGATCTCAAGTTCCTCAAGAAGGGCTCGGTGGCGAAGTTCCCCGATCAACCCGATGTCGTCGAGGAGATGAAGGCAGCGATCGAGATCCTCTCGCGCAACAAGAACGGCTTCGTCCTGATGGTGGAGAGCGCCCGCATCGACAAGTACTCGCACTCAATGGATGCCGAGCGCGCCATCTACGACACGATCATGCTCGATAACGCCGTCAAGGCCGCCAAGGATTGGGCGAAGAGCCAGGGTGACAAGACGCTGATCCTGGTCACCGCCGACCATGCGCATCCGGTCAGCGTCATCGGCACGGTCGACGACAACGCCCCCGGCAGCGACATGCGCAACAAGGTCGGCCTCTACGCCGCGGCCGGCTTCCCGAACTATCCAGCGCCGGATGCCGACGGTTATCCGTCCTCGGTTGACGTGTCGCGCCGCGTGCGCATGGTTTTCGGTGCCTATCCCGACCACTACGACACCTTTCGTCCCTACCTCGACGGCGAGAACGTGCCGGCGGTGAGAAACGCCGATGGCACCGTGGTGGCGAACGAGAAGTACAAGGATGTGCCGGGCGCCGTGCTGCGGGTCGGCAACCTGCCCAACAGCGGCGCAGAGGCCGCCAACCAGGGCGTGCATTCCGGCGACGACGTCATCCTGACGGCCACCGGCCCCGGTGCCGAGCGAGTGCACGGCCAGATGGAGAACACCGAATTGTTCCGTATCATGGCCGACGCACTGGCACTGGCGCCACCCGCCAAGGCGACGCACAAGAAGTGAGCAGCGTCCGCATCGCGGCCTTGCTCGCCCTGTTCGGACTGGCGCCGCACCTGTGCGGCGCCGCCGAAACGCTGAGCTTCGACGGACTCTACAAGTCCGTCGGTGTTCTTGGCCTGCAATACGGCGATCGGGCACTGGCGCTGCGCGGCCAGGCGGTGACGATGCGCGGCTACATGGCGCCGCCGCTGAAGCCTGAGAGCCGCTTCTTCGTCCTCACCCGCGAGCCGGTGGCTATCTGTCCCTTCTGCTCGTCGGACGCCGAATGGCCGGCCGATATCGTCGTCATTTACCTGAAGAGCGCGCTGGCGCCGCGCAACCTGTCGCAGCGCGTCGAAGTCGCCGGCCGCCTGGAGATCGGCTCCTGGAACGATCCGCAGACCGGCTTCGTCAGTCAGGTGCGATTGCTCGACGCCGATCTGCGCTCGCCGTGAGCGATAGCGCCCTGGAGCTGCGCGAACTGGCGATGCGCTTTGCCGGCGAGGACGACGACTTGTTCGCCATTGAGGCGCTCGACCTGCCCGCCGCCGGCAGCCTGGGTATTGCCGGGCCTTCGGGCGCCGGCAAGACGACTCTGTTCAATTGCCTGGCCGGCATCGAACTGCCGACCCACGGTGCCATTCGCTGGCACGGCACCGACATCTGCGCGTTGAACGAAAGCCAGCGCGATCGCTGGCGGCGCGCCACGCTCGGCCTGGTCTTTCAAGACTTTCACTTGCTCGACGGACTGAGTGCGCTCGACAACGTGCTGCTGCCAGCGCGCTTCGCGCATTGGCGCCTGCCGCCGCCATTGCGTCGGCGGGCCGGGCAACTGCTGGAACGCGTCGGCGTCGGCCAGTTCAAGCGCCCTGCCGCGCTGCTGTCGCGTGGCGAGCGACAGCGCGTTGCCGTCGCCCGCGCCCTTCTGCTCGCACCGCCTGTGTTGATGGCCGACGAGCCGACGGCAAGCCTTGACCCCCACCACCGCGAGCAGGCGGGCGATCTGCTGGTCAGCCTGGCTCGCGAGAACGGTGCCGCCCTGATCGTCATCTCTCACGAGCAGGCATTGCTCGACCGACTCGATCGTCGCAGCGAACTGCGCGCCGGTCGGCTGCACGGGATCTGAGCCATGGCCTTCAACCCATTCCCGGTGGTCATGTCCGATCTGCGCCACCAACGCGCCGTCACCCTGGCAACCGTGCTGCTGGTTGCCATCGCCGTCGCCATCGGCATCGTCGTCATCTCCCAGGAGCGCGCCCTGCGCCAGGGCAGCGCGCGCGCCGCCGACGACTTCGACCTCTTGGTCGGCGCGCCAGGCAGCCAGACACAGTTGCTGCTCACCGCGGTCTATCTCAAATTGCACGCCTTGCCGCTGCTCGACGGCGCCGTGCTGGGGCAGGCGGCGCAAACGCAAGGCGTCGTCTATGCCGCACCAATCGCCTTCGGCGATCAGTGGCAAGGCCATCCGATCGTCGGCACCATCGCCGCTTTCGTCGACCGCGGCGGCACGCTGAAGCCCAGCCATGGGCGGCTGTTCGCCCAGCGCGGCGAAGCCGTGATCGGCGCCGGCGTCGACCTGGCCGTCGGCAGCACCATCCATCCCAGCCACGGCATCGGCAATGCCGAGGACGCGGCAGAGCACGACAAGATCCGCTATACAGTTGTCGGCCGCCTGCCGGCTCGCCACAACATCTGGGATCAGGCCATCCTGGTGCCGGTGGAGGACGTCTGGGCAGCGCATGGGCTGGCTTCGGGCCACCAGGACGAGCAGACCATCGGCCCGCCATGGACGGCCGGCGCTCTGCCGGGCGTGCCGGCGATTGCCGTCAAACCCCGATCCGTAGCCGACGCCTATCGCCTGCGCGGCCTGTTCCGCACCGGCGCCAGTACTGCCTTTTTCCCCGCCGAGGAACTCAACGACCTCTACAGCACGCTCGGCGACATCCGCGACCTGCTCTTGATCCTGGCGCTGGCTTGCCAGGTGTTGGTGGTGACGGCGGTGCTGGCGGTGCTGCTGATCGGATTCTTCGCCCGTCGCCGGCAGTTTGCCGTGCTGCGCGCCATCGGCGCCGGTCGCAGCTATGTCTTCGCAGTGGTCTGGCTCGAAGTGGCGATCCTGACCACTGCCGGCGCTCTGGTCGGCACACTGGTCGGCTACGGCTTGTCAGTGCTGCTATCGCTTTGGCTGGCCGGCCGCACCGGGTTTGTCATGCCAGTCAGCTTCGCCGGCGACGAGATGGCGCTGCTCGGCGGCTTGATCGCAACTGGTCTGCTAGCTGCTGTGCTGCCCGCCGCGCTGACCTTCAGGCAGTCGGTGGCACAAGGATTGCGCGGGGCGACCTAGGGAACACCTGCGCGCAGCATCTGGCCAACGGCCGTGCCGGATGCGCGCATCGCGCAAAGCGTGGGCATCGCGTAGTGCGGCGCCTACCGGGAATTGCGATCGCGGCGCGGGAGGGCGACCGGTTCGCCGTCCTTGTCGATGACGGCATCGTCTTGCCGGCAATGCGCCGGGTAGGACACCTACCCAAGGTCTGTCTGATATTGACAGCTTTCGCTTCCGTAATCATCCTGCCCTCGCTGTCATAACCATGATGGCCATTCTGATTTGTGTCCCACTCGGGGTCAAGCGACCTCAACCGCCGAAGGTCAGCGCAAGAAGTCGTGCAGGGCCGCCCGGGGTATCGCCCTCAAGTCGCCATAATCCGCCCTGTTACGCGATAGTTCACGCCACAGCCTAATCGGCGTTCCATAGCTTGGCGTTGGTGGCGCAGCGGGCGAGATATTCGGGCTAGGGCTTTATGTCCAGCACTGGCGTATCGTCGAAGGCATCGATGCCGTCGATCTCGATCAGGCTTCCGCGCACGCTGAGCACGTTGACCTGGCTCAGCGCGATCGGATTGGGGCGCAGCGGAGATCGGGTGGCGAATACGCCGCGCAGGGGGTTGTCCGGGTTACCGCGCGGATGTACTCGCAACATCGAGCGCTTTTGTGGTGTGTCGTTGCGATCGAACCAGTAGAGCACCCAAATCGATTTGAGCTCATCGACTCCCATCAGTGCCGGCAAGAACCGCTTGTCCACCTCGATGAAAGTCTTGTCATCGGATCTTCTTACCCAGCCGATGGGATACACGATATAGCTGACTGGACCCCCGGCAGTCGTCTCCGAATTTGACGCGTTGATTGGCCCTGGGGTCACAAACCCGAGTGCCGCCAGCAGCGTCATTAAGGCATGTCGCATCGCATTCTCCCGGTCATGATTTTCGCTGAAATGCAGAATTCAACGAATGGCTTCCCGCTTCCATTGTGCATCTATGGACCTGATTCTTTGCTTCGCACTGCGACTAATGCGGCTTAACTCCATGTAGTTCACCTAGCTTGTCAAGGGGGTGGAAATCGACCCCAAAGACTTGAAAACGGTTCAAGTCCGCATCGATAAAGGGCCATTCAAATCGGAGAGATTTATTGACTTCCGCCCGCAGCTCAAATGAAAGCGATATAGCCCCATTAGGCCCATGCCGTCGTTTGCCTTTGGACGGTGCAGAGGCCGGAGTGGCTTTGAACTTTGGCTTTATGTACAGGGTCGCCGCAGGGAAACCACACATATTTATAGAGTAAATGGGTGCTGTATGACTGAAAGAAAACGACCCGCTGGAATCTAGCGAGAAGGTGACCCCATCAACCGTCAGGTTACCGCTGAACCCAAGGGGTGGGTAAGAGATGCGTTCGTCAATACCGTACTTACCAAAACCAGTAGTCCATTCCTTAGGCCCAAGAACAATAGTTGTTTTCCCCTTGCCCACCGCGCCATTCGCTCTTGACACTGCTGCGAACGCGACTTCTGCCAAGTTATCCACGAATCTGGCCACTTCAATGACGTCCAGCACAGACTTCATCCCGCACGCTGCCTCAGTAACTGCGCCTATAGAAATGGCATCTATTGGCGCCTCCGCAGCCATCTCACCCAGTTGACCTCCAAGGGTATACTCGGTCCCCGTCGGGTCACTATGGTTCAATGGGTCGCCACCTGCATAGGCATAACGGTGTCTTGATGCGGGGATTTCCGGCAATCCGGCAAACGGGTCGCGAGACACAAACCGCCCTTGTGCTGGGTTGTAATAACGTGCTCGCATCTGATAGAGGCCAGAGTCAGCATCAATCCGTTCGCCCCGGTAGCGATATGGATTCACTGTACCCCCCATACTCGCGATCGTATTGCCATACGCGTCGTACTGATAGCGATCAGTAATTGCCCCAGAGGGGTTGGTCAGCGCCGACGTGCTCCCCAAGGGATCCCTCACAGGAAAACTGATGCCCCCCCCCGTGTTCATTGCGAGAAGATCATTCCCATAGGAATAGTGTGCCTGTACCGATCCACTGCCATCTGTCTCTTCAAGAACTTGAGAAAGTTGAGTGTTGTTTTCGCTGTCGATCAGGAAACGCCTTGTTCCACTTGCCGTAACGGCTTCCACTCGGTTGCCATCGTCATCATAGCCATATTGGTTGGCGATTCCGGCGCCCTGAATCGACGTCAGCTTATCCTCGGGATCGTAGCCATACCGAACCACATTGGCGCCCTGTGTCCTGCTTACCAGATTGCCGTCGGCGTCCCAGGCGTAGGTTGCGGCACCGTCAGAGAGCAAATGGTCATCGTCGTCATACGTGAAAAGGGTTGGCGTACCACTGCTGACATTCTGTAGCCGGTTTCCCACTGCGTCGTAACTGTCCGTGATGCTCAGCGGGTTGGTCCCGGTACGAACTTCGGAAGCGAGCCGGCCATTGGCGTCGTAGGTAAAGTTCTCAATCGAACCATCGAGCTCGGTCACTTTGCTCAGCCGACCAGCCGCTGAATAGACACTATTATAGGATTGCAACAATGTGCCTCCCGCCGTTTTGTTAGTGCTCACGGAGGGTCGATTACGCGTATCAAAACTCACATCGTTCACGAGACCGTTTGGCAACGTTTGACGCAATCGATTGCTAACAAGATCATAGAACGACTGGCTGACGCCCTCAGGCGCCGCGACTTGTATCAAACGATTCAAGGCATCGTAGCTGTAATCCACCGTCGCCGCCGGCGAGGTAAGGGAGAGGAGGTTGTCGTTACCATCCCGCGCATAACTGATCATCTCTCCAGTTGGCTGAACTACCGAAGCCAGTCTGCCCACGCTGTCATAACTGTAGGTCGTATTGCCGCGCGCATCGGTTACCGTTTTACGCTGCCCATCTGGTTGGTACGCGTAGTTAACGCCCTGTCCACCGGGCAGGGTCTTAGCCATGACGCGATTCATTACATCGTACGTGTATGTAATGATTCGCCCCAAGCCATCCGTGTGGGCAACCATATTGCCCACGGCATCGTAGGCATACATCTCAGTTTCACCACCGGGATACAAGCGCGTGGTCAAACGGTTTAGTGAATCGTATCCAAATTGTGTGGCCCGACCAAGCGCATCGGTCTGGGTCACCAGGTTACTCGCCTCGTCATACGCGTAGGTGGCATTGCCAGCCAGGCCGGAAACCGATAGTAGGCGACCCAAACCATCATAATTGAAATTCGTGACCTGGCCCTCTTCGTTCGTGACGCTGGTTCGCCGACCCAACGCATCCCATGTCTGTTGCTCGTAGCCGCTATCAGGGTAGGTGGTCCTGGTGATGCGCCCGTTGGCATCATACTGAAACGCTGTGATGTGCCCGTTGGGATCCGTTATGCTGGCCGGCCTGCCATTCGCATTAAGCGTACTGTTGATTTGGGGTTGAACCACAGGCCCTCCCGGTCCATTTTGGACGGACGGCAGGATGGTCATTATTCGGCGTCCCGCGGTGTCATAAGCGTAGTTTGTGCGATTCCCGTTCGCATCAATTTCGGCCATAACCTGACCACCAGGTGAGTACACGGTTTGTGTTGACGAACCATCCGCTAAGGTGACCTTTACTTGTCGGTTGAGTTCGTCATAACTGAACGTGGTGGTGCGTCCGGCGGCATCGGTTTGCGTGCCCAGATTACGGTTTGAATCGTACGTCCTGGTCTCGAAAGTTCCGTCCGGATACGTGGTCTGTGTGAGCTGATTAAGCGCAGTGTAGGTGTAAGTCGTCCGCCGGCCGAGTGCGTCGGCTTCAGCCGTGACGTTCCCGATTGCATCGTATTCAGTTCGTAGTACACCGCCATTTTGATCGACCACAGTCACCACTCGATTTGCCCCATCATAGGTATACCAAGTGGTGAATGGCGTTAGGACTCCACCAACCGTCCGGTAAAGCGTCTCGCTGGTCTTGTTTCCATTGGCATCATACGTATAGTCGATTCTACGAAGCAGCTTAGAGGAGACATCGAGTGCGTCTTCTCGTGAAACGTTTCCTGAACTGTCGTAGGTATAAACCGTCTGTGTACCCAGCGCGTCATTACTCCTGATGGATTGCCCCTGGCTATTCAGCACGACCGCGACTGCCCCTTGCGTAGGCGTACTAAGACCAGTCATGTTGCCGCTTCCATCATATGTGAATGAGTAGATCTTCCCTCCCGAATCGGCAACGGTGGTTGGGTTATTCTGACCATCGTAGGCGTAAGTTGTAGTCAGATTAAGTCCCGCTGGGTCAATGGCTGTTGTCTGCGGAAATACGCCGGTGAACGTAGAGGCGGTGAGTCGTCCATCCGCATCAATTGCCGACGTTTTGTTGTTAAGAGCGTCGTAAGTCATCGTTGCGACGACTGGCGTCAACACGCCCGCGATCGTGACACTTCGTTGAGTCGAGGTTACATTCCCTTGCGCGTCATACTGCACTTGGCTCACATGCCCCAATCTGTCTATGATGGTTTCTGACTGCGCCGCGAGATTAATGCTGTAGGTGATCGTTTGCCCATTGGCATCGGTGGTCGATATCAGATGCCCGGCTGTATCGTACTCATTGCGCACCGCGTGGTTCCCCATGGGATCAAGGATGTCTATTAGATTGTGCTGATAATCATAGGCATAGTGTGATGTAACCCCTGTGGCCGTCATGTGACTGACCAGATCGCCGTTGCCATCGTAGCCATACGTCTGAACATTACCAAGCGCGTCGGTAATCTGGGTAATGCGCCCCTGGGCATCGCGAGCAAACGCAACGCTCTTGCCCGACGAACTGACGATGCCACCGACACCGAACGTGACACTATTGCCGTTTCGGTCGGTAATCTTCTTCACGCCTTCGGTGCGGTGAATGATGATTTGCGTCCCGTCGAGCGTGGTGTAGCGGTAAAGCGTTGGATTGAAGGTATTGAGTGTCGTGTCGTCGACCAGTTCGTCTTCGGCGCCGCCGTTGAGAATGAGCAGATTCGGGTTGTCGAGCATCTCCAGTTTGCCCACCGTGCCCGACCGAGCCGCGTAGCCGGTCGCGACCGTCGCATCGAGCCCGCCCAAGTTCGAGGTTGGCGACAAGTGCAAGTCGAATTCTTCGACCTTGCCATCCGGCAGTGTCACGCTCACCTTGTGCTCGGACGTCGGCGCGAGGCTTACCACCGCGCCAGCAATACCACGCACCCAACCAGTACCTGGGACGCGGTTGGTGCGCAGTCGGATCGTGTTAAAGCCCAGCCGCCAGCCAACACCGAAGTCGCCCTGGGCCTTGTCGCGGCTGTCGTAGGTGCGCGTCACCGTCACCGGTATCCCGGCCGCCGGCAGGTTGAGATCCTGATAGCTGAGCGTGAACAGCCCGGGCTTGGCATTGCCTTGAACCTGCACTGTGCTTGTCACTACAGTCTGATTGCCGTTGCGGTCGAACACCGTCAGCCGCAGCGTGTAGAGATCATTGATGAGCGTCGTCGGATCGAAGCTGCCCAGCGTTCCGGCNNGCGCCGTCCGCCGGCGCGGCGATTTGCGCCAGCGGCGTCACCTGGTCGCCGGCGGTCCGCGCAACAACGTTGAGCGTTGTCTGCCCGGTCCGGCCGCCTGCCGCCGCACTAATGATGGTGCCGCCCGCGGTCAACGCTCTGACGCCGCCGGTGCCATCGACCGACGCTACTGCCGGGCTTGTGCTGTTCCACACCGAACGCATCGTCACATCGGTGCTGGTGCCGTCGGCGAAGATCGCCGTCGCCCGATAGTCCACCGTATCACCAACCAGCCGCAGCGCACTGGGGGCCGGCGCCACGATCACCTGTGCCACTGTGCCTGCCAAAGGCGGCCCGACCGACACCGAGAGCGTCACCAGTTCGCCCGGCGCCAGCAGGATGCCGAAAGCCGGGCTTTGGCCCATGACCTGGCTTGCCGGCACGGTGGTCGAGATTACCGGATTAATCGCGACAGCGAAGCCGAGTCCGGTCAACTGCGTCTTCGCCTGCGTCAGCGACAAGCCTACCAGGTCCGGCACCGGTTGCGGCTGTAGGCCCAGCGAGACCTGTAGCGCGATCGCCTCGCCTGCCAGCACGCTGGCCCCGGCGGCCGGGTATTGCGAGAGAACTTGGTCGACCGGTGCGGCAAAGTAGGTCGAACTGACATTACCGGTGACGAAGCTTGCCGCCAGCAGCGAGGCATCGGCCATGGTCTTCGACTGACCGACCACGTTGGGTACCGTCGCCGGGCCGGCGCTCTGACTGAGCCTAACGGTCTGGTAGGCTGCGGCACCGAAGCCGTCTGTGGCAACGAGCACGATGACTTGATCGCCTGCCCATAGACTCGGGCAGGTCAGCAAGCCGGACGTAGTGTCGATGCTGCAGCTGTTGGCGTTATTGCCGAAGGTCGTCAGGATGCTGTAGCTGACGCTGTCGCCCGGATCGGGGTCGACGGCATGCGCGGCGTAGGACAAGGCATAGGGAAGATAGTGCGTCGGCGCCGTCGAGGTGAACACCGGCGGCCGGTTGTTTGGCAGCAGTGTCAGTGTGACCGTAGCGGGAGCCGAATTCAGCGCGCCGTTGCCAGCTGTGTATTGGAATGTCGTCGAGGTCGTGACACGAGGATCGACCGGCGCCAGCAACTGCGGCTGGTTGCCGAAGACGTTGGTTCTCGGCACGGCGAAGTTATTGGCCTCCACTGTCGGAATGTGGCCGTTGTTGTCCACATTGCTGACATGGTAGGAGAACTGGTTGAACACACCCGGCGCGGGACGCCAGTCGTTGTTCTGCGCGCCGATGGCGACCACGTAGTGGCTCGCGCCGTACGCGCCCATGCGAATCGTGACGACGACCGAGGCATGGCCGCTGCCGTCAATGTCGGCCACCACCGCCGACGCACTCTGAGCAGGCGTGTAGCCCCCCGAGTAACCGGTGCTGGTGACGCCCAGATCGGGCCATGGGACGACCGCCTTGGTCGTCCCTGTCGCGCCGTCGGTGAATTCCAGGCCATACATGGTCGGAACAATCACCTCGGCAATGCCGTCTCCGTCAAGGTCAAAGGCCGTGGGACGCTTGAATTGATCGATGGTGCGGTTATTGCTCGCGTCGGCATAGCGGTGGATCCATTTGATGTCACCCTTGGCGTCGTAGACAAACAGGTAACCTTCCACGAAGGCCATGATTTCGGGCGAACCATCGCCGTCGAGATCGGCCACGCTCAATTGATCTATAAAACTACCTGTCGAATAGATCGGTGACTGCCACTGCACGCTGCCGTCGGCGTGCCGCGCGACGATGAAAGCCGAGTCTTGCCCGAGACCTTCATAGCTGATGATCGAGATCTGACCCGAATTATCCAGTTTAGCCAGTGCGATGCTGTTGGGAAACACCCCGAGCCGGTTCGATACGAGGTTGCCGTCGGCATCCCAGACGGCGCCGTTGGCCATGACGTTGGGTGGCGCGCCGCCACCGCTGAGATCGGCCACGACGACATGGGCCCCGTGGTAGTTTTCCCTGCCAAGATTGTCATTGGCTGCGATGAAACGCTGCCTGACGCTGCCATCCAGGCCGTTCAGGGCGATGACGCCGGTGCAAAAGTACAACCCGGAATTGGCCTGAAATTGGTCACAAGCCGGCAGCGTACCGGCGTTGTCGAGATAACCCTCGACATCCTGCTTGAACAGCACGCTGGGCGTCTCAAGCGGATGCAGACGCGCGATGGCGGGCGTAATGTTGAGCGTCATTTGGAAGTAGCCACCGCCATCGATCGCGGGATGCGGTGCGCCGAGCGGCGCGGTCAGCCACATGAGCTCACCGGTGCGCGCATTGAGTGCAACCATCCGGGTGACGGCGCTGTTCTCCGCATCGCAATACGCGATCCCCACGATGGCCGGCACGCCACTGTCGTCGATGTCGCCGACGGCAAGAGTGTTGCCGCTGGGCGAATAATAGATATGGCAACCGGCATTGGGCGCCGGCAGCGTGTCATTGACCTGCCACAGCGTTGCTCCGGTGGTACCGTCGATAGCGACGATGCCTTCGGCATTGATGCTACCGCGCAGGGTAAAGACCACGGGATGGCCGTTGCCGAAGACATCGGCCACGAGCGGATTGTCATCNNTGCGGTCAGCAACTGCCCGTCGGGCGACAAGTCGTTCGCCAGCACGCCCGGGGCGCTAATGTTGAGCGTTTCGCCCAGATGCAGGCTGTAACTGTCGTCCACTGCCACTGGCGATACCAGCGGCAGCAGTTTGATCGTAAACAACTTCGTGTCGGAGAGTCCGCCGGAATCTGTCACCTTGACCGTCACCGGGTAGTCGCCAATCGCCTTGCCCGCCGTCGGCCAGCTCAGATTGGCGCCTGTCAGCACCATGCCGGCGGGACCGGAGACCAAAGCCAAGGTCAGCGTGTCGCCGGCATCGGGGTCTGTGGCGTTGAGCGTCCGGGCAAACGCGGCGCCGATTCGCACCGTGGCATCGGCCTGCGGCGCCAGTCGCGGCGGCTGGTTTATGTGGGTGACCGTCACGGTGAAGGTCCTGGTCGCCGTCTGGGCGTGACTATCCGTAACTCTCGCGGTGAAATGGTTGATCCCGAGTTGTGCCAACGTCGGCGTCCAGTCGATCAGCGGTGCGGGGCTGAGCGCGGCATTGGCAGGAGCCGTTGGCAGTCCGAAGGTCAGCGTCTCATTGACATTCGCCGCCGTCGCCTGCAGCAGCTGTTGGAATCGGGCGCCAAGCGCAATCGTCCGATCGGCGATCGGCGCCAGCTGCGGACCGGCGCCAAGCGCAGCGTTGACGGTAACCTGTAGCGTACCACTGGTCGTCAGCGCGCCGTCGTAGGCGGAGAGCTGCAGGACATAGACGCCCGCAACAGTGAAGGTGGCCGTCGTCGCCAGAGAATGGGCGTTGCCGAAGGCGACGCTGCCGGGCCCGCTCACGACGCTCCATGTCGTCGTCAGTGCACCAGGTGGATTGGGCAGCCCGTCGTCGCTCGCGCTCCCCGCGAGATTGGCAGCGGCCGGAAAGGTGATCGTCTGGTTGGCTCCGGCCGACACGCCGGGGGCTTGATTGGCAGCGTTCACCACCAGTTTCACAGCGCAGTTCGCGCCCGGCGCAAGCGCCAGCCCGGCGATGCACTCCGAAGCGCTTGTCGGCGCCACCAATTGGTATGACCCGGTGGTGTCTGGGCTGCCAAGGATGATTCTCTGTCCGGTGGCGTTGTTCACCGTGATATCAACGCCCGTTTGCAGCACTGGCGAGACGGTCGGACTGGGAAGCGTGAGATTGAAACTGTCGGCAAAGGGACTGGCGAGGGCTCGAGCGATCCACGATCCAGAATTTACGCCGGCCAACAGTACGACCGAGACTAGCGTGATTGACGCCCAGCCAAGCAAGCGACGAACCTTGGCGGACGATCGAGCGCGCAATGTCCGAAAAGCCAGCATCGCGAGCAACAGGGAAATTGTGCCGATGGCCCATGGCGGAACGGGAACAGGCACGGACACGGCAGTTGCCTCGGCAGCAAACGGCATCGTGACGGTCTGTGCCAGCGCACCGGCACATGGCAGGAGCAGCGCCGATAGCACGGCAAGGACGCTTGTCGAAAGCGCAAACCTCAGCGACACCAGACGACGGTGCAATTCCATGAAGATTCTCCCCGTGCTACGTACCAATTGCCGAAACAACAGCGATCCTCTAGCGGACGGAGGGCATCACGAAATGCAGCCTAAGAAGCGCTCGCCTGGTCTTGAACCGATCTCCTTGTACTCGTGAAACAGGATGTAAACAAATTCCCCTATGCAGCAAGGGGGCACTGTAGCAGCCATAATTGGCATCAGGTCAGAAATAGTACTAAGGACTGCTGCATCGGGTGCTCAATCGCAAGAACAAGCCCACTGGTTCAATCACCTGCGCAAGAAACCTCATGCTGGTTGGCCGCGTTCGCGAGCG
>PMIF01000166.1 GCA_003157035.1 Rhodocyclaceae bacterium | reverse complement strand
CGTCCGCCAGCTGCGGGCGTGGCTCAGGGATCCCAATTTCGAATTCTCGCTGCCCTTGCGCCCGGCCGGAACGCCGTTCCAGCGGCGCGTCTGGAGCGCCATCGCCACCATTCCGACCGGGAGCACGCGCAGCTATGGCGAACTGGCGCATGACATCGCCAGCGGTCCGCGCGCGGTCGGCGGCGCCTGCGGTGCCAACCCCTATCCGATCGTCGTACCGTGCCATCGGGTCTTGGCCGCCAATGGCGGCCTGGGCGGCTTCGGCCGCGACCGCGACGGCTTGCTGCTCGAGATCAAGCGCTGGCTGCTGGCGCATGAGCGAGCCGAGTAAAGAGCGCAAGAAACTCGCCGGGCCGCCCCAAGAGTTTCTTGGCCCCTTGGGGGGAGAGCCGAGCGAAGCGAGGCTTTCGGGGGGGGGCTTAATCGACGAATTCATCGACGCGCTCTGGCTCGCCGACGGCCTGGCGAAGAACACACTCGCTGCCTACCGTAGCGACCTGGCGCTGTACCAGGCGTGGCTGCAGGCCCTAGGCAACGATCTCGTCGGCGCCGACGAAGCAGCCGTCAACCGCTACCTCGCCGCGCTGCATGCGCGTCCGGACGGCTTCAAGGCGAGTTCGCAGCGACGCCTGCATTCGGCGCTGCGCCGCTTCTACCGCTGGCTGCTTGACCAGGGCCGCATCCGGGTCGACCCGCTGCTCAATGTCGAACGGCCGATGCCGGGCGAACGATTTCCCAAGACCCTGTCGGAAAAGAACGTCGAAGCGCTGCTCGCCGCCCCCGACACCACCGAGCCGCGGGGCCTGCGCGACCGGGCGCTGCTCGAACTGCTCTACGCCACGGGATTGCGCGTCTCCGAACTGGTCGGCCTCAAGATGTTCGAACTGAGCCTGACGGAGGGTTTGGTACGCGTAATGGGCAAAGGCAGCAAGGAGCGCCTGGTACCGATCGGCGAACTAGCCAGCGAATGGCTGGACCGCTGGCTGCGCGAAGGCCGCGCCGTCGTGCTCAAGGGCCGCAGTTCGGATCACGTCTTCGTCACTCACCGCGGCGCTGGCATGTCGCGCCAGATGGCCTGGACGCTGATCAAGAAGTACGCCTTGCGTAGCGGCATCCCGACCGAGCGCGTTTCGCCGCACGTGCTGCGCCACGCCTTTGCCACTCACTTGCTCAACCATGGCGCCGACCTGCGCGTTGTCCAGATGCTGCTCGGGCATGCCGACATCTCGACCACCCAGGTCTATACTCATGTCGCACGCGAACGTCTCAAGCAATTGCACCAGACCCACCACCCACGCGGATGATCATGAAATCAGAGCAGGCACCGGAAACCCCGGCCACTAAATTCCTCAGCCAACATCGCATCGCCCACTCCAACCACCTCTACGACTACGAGGAGCATGGTGGCACGACGGTCTCTGCCCGCGAACTGAACGTCGCCGAACATGCGGTAGTCAAGACGCTGGTGATGGAGGACGAGAACGGCAAGCCACTGATCGTGCTGATGCACGGCGACTGCAAGGTGTCGACCAAGGAACTGGCGCGGCAGATCGGCTGCAAGAAGGTATCAGCCTGCAAGCCTGAGGATGCGCATCGTCACACCGGCTACATGATCGGCGGCTGCTCGCCCTTCGGCACCAAGAAATCGCTGCCGATCCACATGGAAAAGAGCATCCTCGACCTGCCGCTGATCTACATCAACGGCGGCCGGCGCGGTTACCTGGTCGGGGTGCACCCGCACGACATCCTGCGCGTGCTGGCGCCGAAACTGGTCACGGTGGCGCTGAAGGATTAGAGCGGGCTGCGCGAGCGTTCTATCTGCACACCAACGCGCTTGACGCCGCGGGCAATGCCGATCTTGGCAATCGAGATCTTCACCCAGGGCGCGCCGAATTCGTCGAGCATGAGGCCGATTACGTATTCGCCCAGGGTCTCCAGAAGGTTGAAGTGGCGTTCGGCGAGTTCCCGGCGGATGCGTTCGATCACCACCGCGTAGTCGATGGTCTTGGCAATGTCATCGTCGCGCGCTGCCTCGTCGGAGACGCCGAAGGTCAAACTGATGTCGAGAGTCTGCGGCGCTGCCTTTTCGCGCGCGTAGATGCCGACATGGGCCTCGACACGCATTTCCTCGATGAAAATAAAGTCCACGTCCAGCCCCCGGTAGAATGCCGCCGATTCTAGGCCAAAAGAACATGAACCCCCTGCCCCAACTTCTGCCCTACGCCTGCCTTGGCTATCTGCTCGGCTCGCTGCCGTTCGCCGTCATCGTCTCGCGGTTGTTCGGCCTTGCCGATCCGCGCAGTTTCGGCTCAGGCAACCCGGGGGCGACCAACGTGCTGCGCAGCGGCAACAAGCTGGCCGCCCTGCTCACCTTGCTCGGCGATGCCTGCAAGGGCTGGCTCGCCGTCGCCATCGCCGGTTGGACCGGCGCTGGCACACTTGGCCTGGCGACGGCAGGCCTGGCTGCCTTTATCGGCCACCTGTTCCCGGTGTTCCTTGGTTTTCGCGGCGGCAAAGGCGTCGCTACTGCCGTCGGCATCCTGGTCGGCTACCATCCGGCGCTCGGGCTGGCGGCCATGGCCACCTGGCTGATCGTGGCCCTGGTCACGCGCTATTCGTCGCTCGCCGCCATCGTTGCTGCCATCGAGGCCCCGTTCGCCGCCTGGCTGTTGTCGGAACAGGTCGAACTGACGACGGCGATCACGCTGATGTCGGCACTGCTGATCTGGCGCCACCGCGCCAACATCCAGCGCCTGATCAACGGCAGCGAGCCCAAGATGGGTCAGCGCAAGCCGGCGCCTTAGCGCCGGCGCCAGCATAGGCAAGCCAAGGTCACGCCAGGATTGCGGCTCGTCGGCGCCAGCGCCAGAACCCGCTGCAAACCGGGAGCGCGCGGAACCTCCTTAGCCAGGAACGAATACCGCCGAACTGATGTTGAAGAACTTGGCCAGCTTCCCCGCTAGAGTTGCGCTAATCTTTCGCTTGCCAGCGAGAATCGCCGAAAGGTTGCTCTGTGGGACGATCTCCGCGAGGTCGCCTTGTTTCAAACCGCGCAATTCGATCAGGTAGCGCAGAACTTCTTTGGGCTCGGACGCTTCAATAGCGAAGTGGTTGGCGTCATAGTCCGCCACCAGCTTGCTGACGAGATCTAGAAGCCCAGACAAGGCGTGATCCTCCTGATCGCCGACCATGTCCAGCAGATAGTTCATCAGCAAAACCGTACGGTCATACTCTTTGTCGGTACGGATCGGACGCAAATGGGCGATGCGATCAAACGCAGCCCAAGTCTTTTGCAGCGCCTTGATGTCCAGAGTAGCAGTTGCGGTCGTCATGCCTACACCTTGCCTTTCCTGTAGCGTTTGCACCAGTCGTCGTATTCCCGGTGAGTCATTACCCAGCGTACGAACATCTTGCCATCGCGGTAGCGAACGATGACAACGACGCGATAATTGTTGCCGCCGACATCGAACACGGTATAAGGCGGAACATAGTCCGCACTGCCAAAGCTCTGGCGTAGATCAGCGAAGTCAGCAAAGCGAGAATTTTCGGCGACGGTGTGCCAGTTACGCAAAGACCGCTCGGCTTCAGGATGCCTGCGCCAGAAGTCACGCAACATCTTCAGTGAAATGATGTGCATGGCTACACTATATCAAACCGATATACCTGCCGCAAGCGTACTTTTTGACAGACTTCAGAGTTGGCTCCAATCGGCCAGGAAGAGCCATTGCGGAGACTTGACCTCGGTAGGTTGTGCCGTCAGGCACAACATAACTCAGAAGCCGCGCGAAATCCGTATCGTCATGGATGCGGTGCTCCCAAGCTGATGTTGTGCCTGGCGGCACAACCTACTCGCTTGCCAAAGTCATGTGGCCGTTGCGGGCACCCTGCCGTCACCCGACCAGGCCGAGGCTAGACGGTAGCAACCTGAGTGCTGCGGCCACTGACCATGCCAATGTCGGCAGTCGGCTTTCACTCCAGAGCAGGCGTAGCAACCACCGGCCCAATTCCAACCTATGGGGAGGGCGACGAAGATGCGCACGAGATGCCGATTCCAGCGTTGGCATCTACACAGGTCGGACGTCGAAATCTCCGTTATCCAACCCCAGAATGAAATAGCCGTTTTATTTGTCGTCGCCGACGACGAACTCGCCGACCGTCACCTGCGCGCCGGTACTCTGCAGACGCAGCGTCACCATCTGATCCCGTTGCCGCGCCGTGCCGAAGCCGGTACTGAGTTTCAATTGCAAGGTGGTGGCGCTCGATACCACTTGCTGGCTATGGCCGAAGAACTGCGCCTGGACGAGATACTTGCCGGGCTTGGCCTGTCTCAGCGAGAACTCCTCCGGTCCGTAGCCGCCCGTGAAGTCCCGCGACATGCGGCCGCCCTGGTAGGTCAGGGGATTGCCGTAGAAGGCTTTCTCGCCGTTCGGGTCGGTGACCCAGAGGTCGATATCGGTGTTGTCGGCGTCCCAACTCAGGACAGCACGCAGATCGAGCGGCAGGTTGCGCACCAGGCGCGGATCGATCGCCGCCGTATCGAGCATGGTCGGCGAGGTGGCGATCAGAGCGTTCATTTCCGCCAGCGCCGTCAAGTCGATATCCGGGAACCGCGCATCCCAGGGCCGAATCACGACTTGATACAGATACTCGATCGCCTTTTGCCGCAGCTCGGCGTCGGCGTAGGCAAGCCCAAGGTCGCGCCAGGATTGCGGTTCATCCGGCGCCAACGCCAACACCCGTTCGAGCACGGGGATCGCCAGCCGCGGCTCTTTGGCCTGCAACAGCCGGTAGCCGAGGATGCGCAGGATGGCCCGATTCTCCAGGTTCATCTCGGCCAGGTTCGACAGCACGCGCAGGCCAACTTGCGTCTCGCCGCCAGCGAAGAAGATATCGGCGGCATCGAGGAAGAAGGCGGTGCTCTGCAGGTTGCCGGCCCGCTCGTCGAGATAAACGCGATAGCGCTGCGACGGCTCGGCGCGGCGAATGCGCTCGGCATAGGTGCTATCCGGCCGCCAGGGCTGCAGACGTATCGCGGTCGCCTCTGGCTGGTCACCAGCGCCGGATTGATCACTCTTGCTCATCGCCATTCGCGCCACTGGTGCTGCCAGGCGTTGCTGCGTTGGCGCCACGGCTGCCGCCACCGCTGGCGCACGCTCAGGCATGGACGTGATGGAACCCATGGGCGCAGATGGAGCCGTGACATTCGGCTCTTTTGGCTTCGGCGGCGCGCCCTTTGGAAACGCCCTTTCCCACCAGCGCTGTTTGTCCTGGAAGCGGTGCACGATGTCTTCCAAATGGACACCGCGATCTTTTTCCGCAGCGACCCGCACCTTACCGATGGCCTGCTCGTAATCGGCGCGCAACTCCAATGGCGGCTGGATTTCGTAGCGAACGTAGTCTTCGACGCGGTCCAGCACGATCAACGACGTTTCGCGGGTCACCAGGCCGAAGGCCTTGCCCAGGCGGCGAATCTCGCCGCGATTGAGCTCGTACTCGGCGTCCAGCTCGGCCAGGCGCAACCGCGCCCACTCCCGGGCGGCAAACTCGCCGGCCGCGACACCACGGCCGACGGCAATCTTCTGGACTCGGCGCTGACCGGAGGGCAATCGCCATTCGAGCGCGACCTCGGTCGCGTTCTCGGTGAGGACGCCGGCGATGGCGATACGACCGCCGAACGTAGCCTGGGATGACGAGGCAAGGTCGGTGGCGCCAAAGGATTGCATGCCGACCAGTTGGGGGCGAGCGCTACGCAATTCACTGACAGCAGTGTCGGTTGATGTCGAAGTCAGGTCGATAAATGCACCACCGCTGGCCTCGCAGACATGGCGCAAGCGTTGGCTGTCGGCCGACGCCGCAGCGTTGACGGCGAATACGGGCACGGTGAACTCCGGCATCGTTGGCACACCGTAGTTGCCCAGGCCATCGGTGAACAACAGCACGGCATCGGCCGACTGGGCCGGACGGAAGGCAGCCAGTGAGGTGGCGCCGTCGTAGGCGACATCGGCAAGCACCTTGCGCAGCGTCGACCAGTCGCCGTTGTGGATCGAATAATTGCCGCCGCGCTCGGCCTGATCGCGGGCAAGAGTGAGATCCACTTCAACGTCACCCAACACCTTGAAATAGGCGTCGAGCAGCGCGAATTCACGGCCGTGGTCGCGCTCACGCCCCGAGCCGGAAGCATCCCAGACCAACGCCAGGCGGGCAGGCTTCGGCCTGCTGACCGCGGCCTGTCGGTCCGTGGTGATTTCGGCATAGAAGTAGTGGCGGCCATCGCGCTCTTCGGTGGTCGAGAACGGCCCATCGACCGCGGCCAGCGCCACGGCGACCGTCGGCTCGGGCTGGTAGTCGCGGCGCAGCAGATCCAGCATCGTAGCGCCCGCCCGCTCGGTGATTTGCCCATCGCCAAGACCGCGCAACGCCTGGACTTGCGCCGCATGCCGGGTTGGTGCCGCCAGATGAAACTCGAAACTGTCGAGCCGCTCGCCAGCGGGAATCGTCAGGCGATATTCGGCACGATGGTCGGCGGCGACCGGCAATCGCTCCTCGATGGTCAGCTGAACGCGGCGATCACCGTTGGCGGGCAACGGATAGATACGTAGCTTGAAGTTGTTGCCCTGCGTGGCTTCGAGCAGGGCTGGATCGACGCGTACGCGGGTCACGGCTTCGAACACCTGGCGGCCCTTGGCCTTGTCGACCGGCACCGCCGGCCGCCACTTGCCGACGAAATCGAGGGCCAAACCTGTGACCTGTTGGCCGTCATGGAGCGGAAACTGCAGTTCACCTTCGAGTATGCGACTGTTTGGGTTGTGAAAGGTCATTTCCACCGTCGTGCGCGCCAGGTGGCCGACAACCTTGGCCTCGGCCTTGAAGACGGCCAGTCGCACCGGCTGAGCGGCGTCGGCGACTGCCAGCAACGGCGGCGGCGGTACGGGCCGCACGGCAACGGCCGTTTGGGACTGGCTAGACGAGAAGCCCATCATGCCGACCAACAGGACCGGCAACCAGAATCGCTTGATCATTCGTGTTCTCCCAATGGCCGAAGGGCCGTCATGCCAGCAAACGACGCCGCAGCCAAAATGGGGTCAAGGGGCGAGGATTTCCTGCAATGGCCAGCGCGGACGAACGACAAAGCCGCCCTCTCCCTCGGCCACCCGCCCGGCGAGAAATCGCTGGGCGCCGCAATAGGCGATCATGGCACCATTGTCGGTACACAGGGCGAGTTCGGGGTAGAAAACCTTGACGCCACGCGCTGCCCCTGCCTCGTCCAGGCGCTGGCGCAACCGACGGTTGGCGCCGACGCCGCCGGCAACGACCAGGCGATCGAGACCGCATTGACGAACGGCGGTCATGGCCTTGGCGGCCAGCACTTCGGTCACCGCTTCCTGGAATTCCCAGGCCAGATCAGCCTTTTCTCGCTCATCGAGGCTGCGTCCGTGCAAACGCGTCACGACGGCGGTCTTGAGACCGGAAAAGCTGAATTGCAAGTCACCGCTCTTCAGCATCGGCCGCGGTAACTTGACCGCGCTCGGCCCGCCGCGTTCCGCCAGCGCCGCCAGTTGCGGTCCGCCCGGATAACCGAGGCCGAGCAGCTTGGCCGTCTTGTCGAATGCTTCGCCGGCGGCGTCATCGACTGACTCGCCGAGAAGTTGGTAGGCGCCCACTGCCGTCACGCGCATGAGTTGGGTATGGCCACCAGAAACCAGCAGCGCGACAAACGGGAAGGCNNGCAAGCCCCGGGCCGGCCGTGTACGCGATGCCGTCAATGTCACGCTTGTCGGCGCCGGCCTGGGCCAGAACGTCCGTCAAGAGCGGAATCAGGCGCTGAATGTGATCCCGGGAGGCGAGTTCAGGCACCACACCGCCGTAGGCCGCGTGCATCGCCACCTGGGTATGCACGGCGTGGCCCAACAGGCCGCGGTCGGTGTCGTAAAGAGCGACGCCGGTTTCGTCGCAGGAGGATTCGATGCCGAGGATGAGCATCGGCGGATTCTACCGGGCGACGGACGGCAGAAACTCGCCCCATCCCTACCCTGTTCAGGGGGTACGGATGGAAAATGATGCAGCCCCACCGACCACAGGAAGCGCAGCGCTGGCAAAATTGACCGGGGGCTGTTGCAGCGATTCGTCGGTCGCACAGGGGTAGCCCGCGGAAATCAGAGTCTCGATCGCTTCAGAAAAGGGGAATCGAAGTGCCAAGTTACAAGATGCCAACACCTGCAAGCCTGACGCGGTTCATCGCCGCATGCTCGGCATTCGCATGCCTTCTCGTCGGTAGCGCTGACGCTGCCTATACCGTCACGTTCCGGCAGGTGGGTGCCGATGTCGTCGCTACCGGCGTCGGCAGCCTCGATCTTTCTGCAATATCGCCTGCCGATTCATCGGGAATCAATAGCAGTGTCGTTCAGGCGAACTATGGGCTGGCCGTCGGGGCCGGCCCCGTCGCTGCCAGCCTGTACGCCCCGATAAGCGGCCCGACGGCCATCGGGCCCGGCACGACCTTGTTCGCGGCCAATTCCGGCACGGGGACCCAAGCCGGCGTCGCAAGTTTCCCCTCAGCGACCTATGTCGTCGTGGACTCCACGTTCACTGGCGGCGCTTTGAGCGGCAGTTCGACCTGGAACAACACAACGATTGCTGCGCTAGGCCTTGCTCCCGGCACGTATACCTGGACCTGGGGAGCCGGGCCCGCTCTGGATAGTTTCACGGTCATCGTCACGGGGAGCCAAACAGGCGTGCCAACACTTTCGCAGTGGGGGCTGCTGCTGATGTCGTTGTCGCTCGGCGGCTTTGCCCTATACGGAGCACGCCAAAAGAACTAACAGTCAAGGGCGGTTCGGACCGCGGCCATTGACTTCAGCCGTGAAACGGCTAGAATGCGCCGCTTTTCCGGCTTAGCTCCACGCTTCGCCGCTCATCAACACCGACTGCCCAGGATCAACCAATGCCCGGTATTCGCCTCAAGGAAAACGAGCCTTTTGAAGTCGCCATCCGCCGCTTCAAGCGCACCATTGAAAAGGCCGGCACGCTCACCGAACTGCGTTCGCGCGAGTTCTACGAGAAGCCCACTTCCGAGCGCAAGCGCAAGCTGGCTGCTGCCGTGAAGCGCCATCACAAGCGCATCCGCAGCCAGATGCTGCCGCCCAAGCTCTACTAAGAGTTGCCCCGATCCCAGCAAGAACCGCCTCCGGGGCGGTTTTTGTGTTTCTGAGCAGTCAAGGAGAACCGCGCCATGAGCCTGAAAGTCCGCATCTCGGAAGACATGAAGACCGCCATGAAGGCCAGGGACACCGCCCGTCTTGGCGCCATCCGCCTGCTCATGGCTGCCATGAAGCAGAAGGAGATCGACGAGCGCATCGAACTCGACGACGCCAACATCGTCGCCGTCATCGAAAAGATGCTCAAGCAGCGTCGCGACTCGATTTCCCAGTACGAGGCCGCCAAACGCCAGGACCTGGCCGATGCGGAAAAGTTCGAAGTCGAAGTGCTGACGGCCTACATGCCGGCCGGTTTGTCGGCCGCCGAGGTGGCTGCCGTAGTCGCCGCCGCCATCATTGAGTCGGGCGCCAAGGGCCCCGCCGACATGGGCAAGGTCATGGCCATAGTCAAGCCAAAGATCGCCGGCCGCGCCGACATGGGCGAGGTCTCCAAGCTCGTCAAGGCCAAGCTCACCGGGGCATAATTGGCCCCCACGCTCGCAAAAGCGGCTCGCTGCCCCCACGGGGGGCGCATGCCTCCTTGGGGCGGCCCGGCGGAGGCATAATCCCGGAGTGATCCCAGACAGCTTCATCCAGGAATTATTGGCGCGCGTCGACATCGTCGACGTGATCGAACGTTACGTCCCGCTCAAGAAGGGCGGCGCCAATTACCAGGCCTGCTGCCCCTTCCACTCCGAGAAGACCCCCTCGTTCAGCGTCAGTCCGACCAAGCAGTTCTACCATTGCTTCGGCTGCGGCGCCCATGGCAGCGCTCTGGGCTTCCTCATGCAGTACTCCGGCCTCGGCTTCGTCGAGGCCGTCGAAGACCTGGCCCACTCCTTGGGCATGCAGGTGCCGCAGGTTTCCGACCGCGTGCACAGCGAGCGGGCGCGCAAGGCGCCGCTGACCGAACTCATGGCACGTGCCGCCCGTTTCTACAAGGATCAGTTGAAGCTTTCGCCGAAGGCCATCGACTATCTGAAGGGCCGCGGTCTGACCGGCGAGATCGCCGCCCGCTTCAGCCTCGGCTATGCGCCAGACGACTGGCAGGGTTTGCAGAAAGTCTTCCCCGACTACAACGACATGGCGCTGGTCGAGTGCGGACTGGTGATCGAGAACGACCAAGGGCGGCGCTACGACCGCTTCCGCGACCGCATCATGTTTCCCATCCTGGATCAGCGCGGCAACGTCATCGGCTTCGGCGGCCGGGTAATCGGCCAGGGCGAACCCAAGTATCTCAATTCGCCGGAGACGCCCCTGTTCGAAAAGGGGCGCGAGCTCTATGGCCTCACCCATGCCCGCCAGGCCATCCGCGACGACGACACGGTAATCGTCGTCGAGGGTTACATGGACGTCGTCGCCCTGGCCCAGCATGGTGTCGGCAACGCCGTTGCGACGCTGGGTACGGCGACCACGCCCAACCACCTGCACAAGCTGCTGCGCCAGGCCTCCAGGGTCGTGTTCTGCTTCGACGGCGATGCCGCCGGACGCAAGGCCGCCTGGCGGGCGCTCGAGGCCAGCCTCGAGCAATTGGCCGACGACAAGTCGGCCGGCTTCTTGTTCCTGCCGCCAGAGCACGATCCGGACAGCTTCGTTCGCGCCGAAGGCGCCGACGCCTTCCGTCGCCTGGTCCGGCAACCAACGACGCTGACCGAATTCCTCCTGCGCGAACTCAAGTCTGATGTCGATCTTGCGACTGCCGAGGGACGCGCCCGCTTGGTGCATGAAGCCAAGCCCTACCTGCAGAAGCTGGCGGCGCCGATTCTGCGCGTTCAACTGACCAAGGCGGTTGCCGAAGCGGCAGCAATCAGCCAGGCCGAAGTCGAGACCCAGTGCGGCTTGAAGCCGCTGGGCAAGGGTTATGGCAGTCGTCCGGCACCGGCGCCACGCAAACGGACGATCGAAATTTCGCTCGCCAGATCGCTGTTACAAGCGGTGCTCCGGCGGCCGGAGCGCGCTGCGCGGCTACCGCTCGAGCTGATCGGTGGCGGCAGTGCCGAGGAAGCGGCGTTGCTGGCCATTGCCGATGAAATCGAGCATGGCCGCCTGAGCGTCGACCACCTTGGCCAGCTGGTTGAATATTTCCGCGGCGCCCCCTTCGAGGCCTCGATTGCCGAAGCGGTCGGCAAGATCGCCGTCGACGGTGCCGACGAAGGCGAGGAAGAAAGCGTCTTCCAGGACACCATCCAGCGGCTGCGCCAGGCGGTCTTGAAGGCCGAGATCGCCGAGTTGAACGCCCGCGCCAAGAGCGGCAGCCTGGACGCGGCCGGACAGGCGAGCCTCGCCGAGCTTCTGGCCAGGAAAGGCAAAGGAAATGCCTGAATTTGATATAATGATTAGTTCTCCAGCCGCTTCGCACGCCATTTAAGCTTTCAGCGTCGTCCGGGACCCATACCGAGGAAGATCATGCCCAAGGAAACCGCGAAAACCGCCAAGGCGGCCAAGGCCGCCCAGCCCAAAGCCAAGGTTCCGGCCAAAAAGCCGGTGGCTGCCAAGGCGACGCCAAGCAAAACCACAGCCACTGCGGCCCATGGCAAGGCCGCCGCCAAACCACCGACCAAGGTCGCGGCTAAAGCTGCGGCCGTGCCAGTCGCCAAACCGGCTGCCAAGCCGGTAGCCGCGCCACCGGCCAAGCCCGCCAAGCCGGCGGGTAAGGCCGCCGAGGCGAAGGGGCGCAAGGCCAAGGGTCACGGCATGGAAATTCCTCTGCCGCAGGCGCCGGTCGATCTGGAGACTCGCCGCACGCGCCTGAAGAATTTGATTGCGCTGGGCAAGGAACGGGGCTTCCTGACTTATGCCGAGATTAACGATCACTTGCCCGACGACCTTGTCGACGCCGAGCAGATCGAATCGATCATTTCCACCTTCAACGACATGGGCATCCAGGTTTTCGACGAAGCCCCGGCCGCCGACGACATGCTCCTGGCCGAGAGCGCACCGGCGCCGGTCGATGAGGCAGAAGTCGAAGAAGAAGCCGAGCAGGCGCTGTCCACCGTCGACTCGGAGTTCGGCCGCACGACCGACCCGGTGCGCATGTACATGCGCGAAATGGGTTCGGTGGAGCTGCTGACCCGCGAGGGCGAAATCGAGATCGCCAAACGCATCGAGGATGGCCTGAAGCACATGGTGATGGCGATTTCCGCCTGCCCGACCACCATCGCCGAAATGCTCGAAATGGCTGGAAGAGTGGCGCGCGATGAAATGCGCATCGACGAACTGGTCGACGGCGTCATCGATCCGAACGCCGCCAACGACGGCATCGAGGACCTTGCCGACGACGAAGAGGCCGCCATCGAGGCCGATGAGGCCGACGAGGACGACGAGGAAGGCAGCGGCCAGGTTTCCGCCTCGCTGCTGCTGCTCAAGCAACAGGCGCTGGAGGGCTTCTCGAACATTCATCACCTGTTCGGCAAGCTCACCGGCGCACTGGGCAAGAAAGGCTCGCAGGACAAGGGCTACCTGCGCATCCAGAAGCAGATCTCCGAAGAACTGATGAACATCCGCTTCACCGCCCGCTCCATCGAACGCCTGTGCGACTCGGTGCGCGGCATGGTCGAGGCGGCGCGCAACCACGAGCGCAAGATTCAGCATCTGTGCGTGGATAAGGCGCACATGCCGCGGCCGTATTTCATCAAGGTCTTCCCGGGCAACGAGACTGACCTGGAATGGCTCAAGCACGAGGTGCAGGCCAACAAGCCGTACTCGGCGCAATTGATGCGCGCCGCGCCGGCGATCCTCGAGGAGCAGCAGAAGCTGATCGACTTGCAAACGCGCATCGGCATCCCGCTCAGGGAACTCAAGGACATCAACAAGCAGATGTCCACCGGCGAAGCCAAGGCGCGGCGAGCCAAGCGCGAAATGACCGAGGCCAACCTGCGCCTGGTGATCAGCATCGTCAAGAAGTATATGAACCGCGGATTATCGTTCCTGGACCTGATTCAGGAAGGCAACACAGGCTTGATGAAGGCTGTCGAGAAATTCGAGTACCGCC
>PMIF01000292.1:2359-6068 GCA_003157035.1 Rhodocyclaceae bacterium | reverse complement strand
GCCGTCGCCTGGCGGCGGCAATTGCGCGGCCAGCCGGGCTTCGAGGCACCGACCAGCATCGCTGTCTGCGCCCTGTCGACCGGCAATCCCTATTCGGATCAGGCACGCGACCGCATCTACGTTCGCGACTGGCTGTCCGCGCAAGGCCGCCTGGCGCTGACCCACGAATACCTGCACCTCGCCTTTCGTTTTCATCCGGACGGCGGCGACGAAACCTTCATCGAGCACACTGCCCGCAGGCTCGAATCGGGAGTTCAACCATGAGAGCTACAACCGCACTGTTCAGCGCCCTATTCGCCGTTGCCGCCCATGCCGAGGTCGGCATCACGACGCCCCTCGGCGGCTGGCGGCACAGCGCCGGCGACGCCAGCGGCTTCAGCCAACGGGTCAATTATCCCGCCGCGTCGGTCAATGTCGACGGCCAGCCCCTGTCGGCGCAGATTCGCGGCCACATCGACAAGGCACCGAAGAGCAGCCAGCCCGCCAAGCTGGTAGTCAATGGTATTGCCATGCCTTTGCGCGTCGATGGCAACGGCAACTTCGCCCGCCCCTACACCTTCGGCAGCGGCGCCAACAGCGTCGAGGTGCGCAGCGCCGACGGCGAGCGCCGCCGCGTCAGCTTCGTCGACAGCTACGGCGGCCGGCCGCAGGTGAAACTGCGCGTCGTGCTGTCCTGGGATGCCGACGGCACCGACCTCGACCTGCACGTGATTTCGCCCGACGGCCAGCATGTCTTCTATGGCGCCCGCAATGCCGGCAACGGCGGCTCGCTTGACGTCGATGTCACCACCGGCTACGGCCCGGAGATTTACGCCAATCCGTCGCCGCCGCAGGGTGTCTATCAGGTGTTCGTCAACTACTACGGCGCCGGCACGGATGCCGACGCCAAGATCATCACGGCGCAGATCGCCGTCATCAGCAACGAGAACACGCTGGCCGAACGCCAGCAGGTCTTCCGCGTGCCCATGCGCAAGCCGGGCGAACTGACCTTGGTCAAGTCCTTCACCTATCCATGAGACATCTCACCCTGCTTTCGGCATTGTTCGCCGCTGCCGCCTGCGCCGGCCAGATCGATCGGCCGACCAACGGCTGGAACTTCGGCGGCCTCACCGACCGCAGCGAGCAAGCCACCTACGCCTATCCGTATTCGCCGATCGACCGCGGCGCGCAGCATTATCGTTCGCGCATCGAGGGTGACCTCAAGAAGGCGGGTCCGCGCAAGGCCGCGACGCTGGTAGTGAACGGCAATCCATTGCCGCTCTATGCCGACGAGCATGGCCGCTACGTGCGCCCCTACGCTTTTGGCGCCGGCTCGAACAGTATCGAAGTACGCGACGGCGACGGCAGCAAGAGGCGGGTGCAGTTCTATGAAGCCAATGCCGGCCGGCCGCAACCGCAGATGCGCATCTCGCTGGCGTGGGACGACAGCCAGGCGGAAGTGGACATGCACGTGATCACGCCGGACGGCCAACATGCATTCTGGGCCAACCCGGTGCTCAACGGTGGTGGCGGGCTCGATGTCGACACCGTCGACGGCCCCGGTCCGGAGATGTTCACCACCACGTCGCCGCTGCACGGCGTCTATCACATGTACGTCAACTACTGGGGCAACTTCGGCGCCGCCGGCTACCACTTCGACGAGAGCACGCGCGAACAGCCGATCATCACCGCCCGCGTCAGCGTCATCCTCTTTGAAAACACGCTGCAGGAAAAGCGCGAAACCTACGTCATCCCGTTGCGCAAGATCGGCGACCTGATCCCGGTGCACTCCTTCCAGTTCTGACGGCCTGGCTAATCCAGGGTCTTCCTGAAGGTCTTGAGTCCCAGCGCCAATACCGTGAGCATGAACAGCAATATTGGCCAGATGTGCTCCCACAGCAGTGCAAGACCATTACCCTTGAGAAGAATGCCTCTGACCAACAACAGAAAATGGGTCAGGGGAAGCACACTGCCAACGGCTTGCGCCCACTCCGGCATGCCGCGGAACGGGAACATGAACCCCGACAAGAGCATTGAGGGCAGGAAGAAGAAGAAAGTCATCTGCATTGCCTGGAGTTGATTTCGGGCAATCGAACTGAAGGTGATGCCCAAGGTCAGGTTGGCACAAATGAACAGCAGTACGACGCCGTAGAGCAGCAGCAGGCTTCCCTGCATCGGCACGTTGAACACCCAGCGCGCGGCGAGAAGAATCAGTGTCAACTGGATCAGGCCGATCAGGATGTAGGGAACGATCTTGCCCGTCATGACCTCGACCGGCGTCGCAGGTGTGGACAGCAAATTCTCGAACGTCCCCCGCTCGCGTTCCCGGGTCATCGCCAAGCCCGTCATCATGATCATCGTCATGGTCAGAATGACGCCGGAAAGCCCTGGCACCACGTTGTACGCCGTGATCCCTTCCGAGTTGTAGCGTCGGTGTATGCGCAGATCGACTGGCGGCGTAGCGGATTGCCTGCGGCCGGATAGATCCGGCGCAAAGACCTCGATGCCCAGGTGATTGAGCACTGCAATGGCGCCGCCTGTCGCCATCGGGTCCGTGGCGTCGGCTTCGACGAGCAGCACCGGTGACTTGCCCCGAACCAGGTCGCGATGAAAGCCAGGGGGGAATGTGACGACGAACTGCACGTCACCGCGATCGAGAAGCCGGTCGGCTTCGCGCTCATCGACGCTACCGACGATCTGGAAATACTCGCTGTTTTGCATCGCCGCGACATAGGCGCGGGCGAACGGCCCGGGATCGGCCATGACGACGGCCGTCGGCATGTGCTTCGGATCGGCGTTGATGGCAAAGCCGAAGAGAAAGAGTTGAAGGATCGGAATGCCGACGATCATGCCAAAGGTCATCCGATCGCGCTTGATCTGGATGAATTCCTTGATCAGGATACCCAGCCAGCGATAGAGCGAGAATCCNNGCGGCCATCGACAAGGCCTTGTCGGCGACGAAGGACTCAAGGCTCGACTGCAATCGGCTGCCGTCCGTGCCGCAGACATGCAGGGTGGTACCGAAACTGGCGACCTGATCGACCCCGGGCAACTGCCGGAGCTGTTCCGCCAAGCCCTGAATGCCCTCGCCGCTGATCTCCCAGGTCTTCAGGTTCTGACTCGCGACGACTTCCGCCGCCGTTCCCGTAACGAGCAGGTCGCCGTAGGCGATATACGCAAGTCGGTGGCAGCGCTCGGCCTCGTCCATGTAGTGGGTCGACACAAGCACGGTGATGCCCTTGGCAGACAGCCGGTGGATTTCTTCCCAGAAGTCGCGCCGCGCCTTCGGGTCGACGCCGGCCGTCGGTTCATCCAGCAACAGCAGCCTGGGCTCATGCAGCAGGCAGGAGGCGAGCGCCAAACGTTGCTTCCACCCACCCGACAGCGTGCCGGCCAACTGATCGCGACGCCCCGTCAGTCCAAGGCCAGCCAAAGCGCTGGCCACGGCTTGCCGACGGTTCGTCATGCCGAACATTCGGCCGACGAAGTCCAGGTTCTCGCGAATCGTCAGGTCATCCCAGAGTGAGAACTTCTGGGTCATGTAGCCGACCTGGCGCTTGATCTCAGCGCTTTGCCGCAGTACGTCGAAGCCGAGACAAGTTCCGCTACCGCTATCCGGGGTCAGTAGGCCACAGAGCATGCGAATGGAGGTCGTCTTGCCACTACCGTTCGGGCCGAGAAAGCCGTAAATTTCGCCCTCCCGGACTTGGAGCGCCAAGTCTTTCACCAC
>PMIF01000292.1:0-2249 GCA_003157035.1 Rhodocyclaceae bacterium | reverse complement strand
TCGGGGACAAAGAAGCGCATGCGCCGTCGGTCATCCGGCAGCAGACTGACGACAGGCGACCCGGCAGGCACCCACTCGCCAGGGCGGTAGTAGGTCTCGGCAATCTCCCCCGGCGCGGGGGACACGACCGACTTTCGCTCGACGATCCAGCGCTTCTGCGCCGCCTGCGCGGCCGCGGCGTTCAGGTCTGCCTCGGCGCCCCTGACCTCGGCTTGCCGCCCGAGAGTGGCGCGATAGGTGGCAATCTGCTCCCTGGCCGCTTCGACCTGGGCGGCAGCCTGATCATGGGCGCTGCGTGCCTCATCCACCTTGGCCTGGGCAACGAAGTTCTTGCCCTGCAATGTCGCCTGTTGAGCCAATTGAATTGTCGTCAGATGCAGAGTCGCTTCGGCGGCACGAAGGTTTGCCTCCAGGGCCGCGATCTCGGTCGGACGACGGGGTTCCTTGAGGTTCTTCAGCTTCTCGTTGGCGGAACCGGTTCGCGCCTCCGCCTCGGCCAGCGCTTGATCGTCAGGATCGGCGGCAACGTCGAAGACGGGTTGCCCTGCTGCGACCCGGCTGCCTCGCGCCGTATCAAGCGCCTTCAGATAGCCGGCTTGCGGCGCCGACAGATAGACATACTCGCCTTCGGCGTAGCCTTGAAAGCTGCTGCTATCGGGCTGTCCGCATCCCGTCAGCAAAAGCGGTGACGTCACGGCAAGGCAAGCGGCCAGGGGCGCCCGCATGTGCATCTTCATCTGCCGTATCCCTCCGAGATGGATGGTGGCCGCACCCCGAGGAGCGGCGTAGGTTGTGCCGTCAGGCACAACATTCAAACCCGACAACGTACATTGTGCCACCAGGCACAACATCCAAACCTTGAACATATGTGCGTTGGCCAACAGATCATCGCGTCAGAGTCGGAAACAATCGGCCGAGTTGATTGACGATGAAGTAATCGCGGGTTAAGCCGATTTGGGCATGGCCTGCTATTTCTCGTAAAGAGGTACGACCAAGAGGCGAGAGATGAATGTCCTGATCTACGATCATTCGGAAGTGCCTGATATTCACTATCAGCAACGCATTCGGCAGCTGTTCAGCGCCATCGCCGATGCCGCCATCAAGTTCGTGAACGGCATTCTCGATGCCACTTGGCATATCCGCCATTTCAGACCTGACGTCATCGTCTTCGACTGGATTGGTGACTGTAAGGCGATCAGAAAGTTGGTCACGACGCTCCATGGAATCAAGCCGGGCGTGGCGATGTTCCATCTGGACGGCGACGGTTTCATTGCCACCGCGAGCGTCTGCGGCCTACCCGCTGGCCCTGCCGCGCCGCACTGGTTGCAAGAGATAGCGGCAGACTGGATTGGCGCGCGATGTGTGCCAGTGCAGACGATGTCGGACTAGGCAGCAAACAACGGACTATCGCTGCCAGGTCCTCCGCAGTCCCGCCCCTGCGATCGTCAAGTGATCAACATGCCAGTGAACACGTAGGCCTGTAGCACGGTGATGATACCGATCACCAAGGCGAAGAGCAGGCTGTGGCGCAGGGTGAAGCGGAATAGATCCGATTCTTTCCCCACCAGCCCGGTGGCGGCACAGGCGACAGCAATCGACTGGGGCGAGATCATCTTGCCGGTGACGCCGCCGGTGGTGTTGGCGGCCACCAGCAGGGTGTCGTTGACGCCGATCTGGTGCGCGGTGGTGTTCTGCAGTGAGCAGAACAGGGCATTGGACGACGTGTCCGAGCCGGTGAGGAATACGCCCAGCCAGCCCAGGAAGGGCGAGAAGAAGGGGAAGGCGACGCCCGTACCGGCCAGCAGGAGGGCCAGGGTCGAGGAAATGCCCGAGTAGTTGGCGACGAAGGCGAAGGCCAGCACCAGGCCGATGGAGAGGATGGGCCGGTTAAGTTCGACCAACGTTTCCTTGAAGGTCTTAACGCCCTCCGCCGGCTTCATGCCGAGAATGACCATGGCGATCAGCGCCGACAGGAAGATCGCCGTACCCGTCGCCGACAACAGGTTGAGGGAATACACCGCATCGTAGGCCTTGGGGGCGGCGACGATGGGCTGCATTTTCATGACCAGCTTATCCAGGTGCGGTATATGGAAGTTCACCACGGTCGCTTCGAGGGCACCGCCCTTGGCGAACAGCGCCTTGAAGGGCTTCAGGCTCCAGATCGTTACCATCACCGTCAGCACCAGGAAGGGCGACCAGGCGCGAACGATCTGACCCAGGGAATAGCGCGAATGGGGCTGCGACAGGTC
>PMIF01000140.1:15633-15774 GCA_003157035.1 Rhodocyclaceae bacterium | reverse complement strand
GGAGAGCTGGTGCACTTCGTCGATGACATAGACCTTGTAGCGGCCGCGGGTGGGCGCATAGACCGCCTTTTCCAGGAGACTGGTCATATCCTCGACACCCCGATTCGAGGCGGCATCCAGTTCCATGTAGTCGACGAAACG
>PMIF01000140.1:0-15522 GCA_003157035.1 Rhodocyclaceae bacterium | reverse complement strand
GTCCGGAGATTCCCGCGACACCCCGCCTCTGGGGCCGTTTCCGTCAGCCCTTGGTTGGTTCCGGCCTCATTCCGTGACCGTGACGCATGCGCGCCATCTGCGTGGCGTGGAAGTCGGCGGCGCGTTTCTGCTCCGGCGACAGGCTGTCGTAGAGGTGTTTGAACGATTCATTGACCGTCTCCATGGCCGCAACCCGCTGCTTCAGCATCTCGGTTGCCTTGGCCATGCGCTCGGGCGCGCTCAAGCCCAGATCTTGGGACTGGCCACGCGCTGCCTGGAAACCCTTGCCTGCTCCGTCTTTGGCCTTGCTGGCAAAATCTTGCCAGAGAGCCTCTTGCTGTGTGGTGATCTTGAGGTCGGCTTTCAAGCCTGCCAAATGCTTCTCGGCAAACGCAGCCGGATCGCCGCCCATGTCGCGCATGTGGCTGCGCATCATGCCCGCATGCCCTTCGCAGCCCCCGGCCGACTGTGCCATCGCGGCAGCACCAACGCCGAGAGTGCCGGCAACCACTGCCATCGCCAGTACGTTCTTCTTCCAATCCATAGTCTTCTCCAATGTTCGCCAATACGGCGACGCTACTACACCCGTCGACCGTAAGCGCATTGTTTCGCCGCCTGGTCAGTTTGTAAGGGAGTGTTGCAAAAGGAGATGGGGTGGCGAGCCTGACCCCCGGCACTTGCGGACATCGGCTGTGGCTGCTTCCTTCCGGACCTGACCAGTTTCACCGCGCCACAATGCGGGGAGACCCGCCACGCACAATTCTAACCCAGAAGAAACGACCTTACGGCCTCGATTTGCGCGGCGTCCATCAACATCGGCGCGTGACCGACGCCGGCAACCTCGACCAGACGCGCCCGCGGACCACGCTCGGCCATGGCCAGCGCAGTTGCGGCTGACAACAGGTCCGATTGCTCGCCACGCAGGACCAGGGTCGGACAGCCGATGGCATCGTAGATCGGCCAGAGGTCGATGTCTCGTTGGTCGCCCAGATCACGTTGAAAAGGCGCCGCGATGGCGGGATCGTAGGCCATCTCGAAACGACCGTCAGCAAGGGTACGCAGCGTATGCACAGTCAGATGCCGCCATTGCGCGTCGGTGAGCGCACCAAACGGCATCGACACTGCCCGCACATAGGCTTCCGCCTCGTCAACACTGGCAAAACGCGGCGCCTGGCCGAGAAACTCGCCGATGCGGGCTATGGCGGCGCCAGACAACACGGGCCCGACGTCGTTGAGCACCAGACGGGAAACTGGCGTCCCTTCCTGACTCGCCAGCACCATACCGATCAGACCGCCCATCGACGTGCCGAGCCAATGCAAGGTTTTCGCCTGTACACGGGCCAGCAAAGTCACCATGTCGGCACAATACTGCGGTATCGCATAGCCTGCCTTGTCGCGTAGCCAACCGCTGCGGCCGCGCCCGACGACGTCGGGGCAGATCACGCGATACCGGTCCGCCATGGCCGCTGCCAGGATATCGAAATCGCGGCCACAGCGCGTCAAGCCGTGTACGCAGACGAGAACCCGATCATTGTCGCGGTCACCCCATTCGACATAGGCCATGTCGTGGAAACCGCCAGGACTCAGGCATTGCACAAGATTTTGGCGCATCGCGTTCATCCGGCCACCCCTACCGTTCGGCACACCAGTCTAGTGACAAACCGGCCCGCAGTGGGAATAATGCTATTTGTTGGGCATGGGGCTGCAGCGGTGTCCCTTTCAGATGCTTCCCATTCTAGGAGCCAACAACGATGAATCAGAAACTGGCTGACCTCTTGGCAGGACACGAAAGCCTTTACCCCGCTCGCCTGGAAGCCGATCACCCTCACGTGGTCGAGAAGATCGCCGATCTTTGGGGCCGAATTGCGGTCGAGGAATATTTCGAGAGCCTGATACTCGATGAGCGCTGCAGCCGTCACGGTTTCCAGCCCGTCGTCATGGGCGAGATCTTTGCGCTGCACAACCACTATATTGCCCTGCGACCACAACCGCCCAGAACAGCCAACACCTGGGGGCAACTCACTGAAATTGGCGACGTTCGCCTCGATCGCGGGGCAAGCTAGTCGGCGAGCCAATAGCGCCGCCGACGTTGCCGCTCGGCTGCTGTCGCAACACCATCCCTGCCGAGCTCAAGCGAAACCGCGCCTTCCTGGTCGGTACGGCGAATTTGCGCTCCGCCAGCCCGGTAGCGATCGACCACTTCGGCCACCGGATGGCCAAAACGGTTGCGATAGCCGGCCGAGAATATTGCCAGACGCGCATTGACCGCAGCAACGAATGTCGCGGTCGACGCGCCTCGGCTGCCGTGATGAGGCGGCACGATCACGTCACTGGCCAGGAGCCGGCCATGGCGGGCGACGATCGCCGCTTCGTCACTGGCTTCGATGTCGCCGGTCAACAGCAGCGATCCCGATGCTGCGGTGATGCGCAACACACAACTCACGTCGTTGCTCTTGCGCGCCAGGGCATAGTCGGCGGCGGCCGGATGCAGCATCCGGAAATCGATGCCGTCCCAGGACCAGTGATCACCGTCGAAACAACTCCTGTGGGCCACCGGCTGCGCCGAAAGTGGATGCTCCTCCGGCAGCGACGTCCGCAGCAGGTCGACCGGTAGCGCCTCGAGAACCGATTCGGCCCCGCCTTCGTGATCCTTGTCACTGTGTGAAATCACCAGCGTATCGAGACGGCGGACGCCCGCTGCCCGCAGATAAGGCACGATGATCCGATTGCCGCTATCGGCGTCGGCGCCATATGCCGGACCGGTGTCGTAGAGCAAGTCGTGGCTTGCCGTCTGGACATGAACTGCCAGCCCCTGGCCAACATCGAGCACCACCACATGCATCTCGCCGGGCAACGGGCGGGAAACCTCGGCCAGAAACAGCGGCAACAACATCACGGCGCCAAGCCAGCGCGCCTGAATGCCAGGGGGCAGGAGTAGCCACGCGGCACCGACAAGAGCCAATGCGACCGCCCAGGCCGTCGGCACGCCCTGCTGCCAGACCGCCCAGTCTGACGCCGCCAGGGCATCGAGCAGAATCATCAGCAACACCATGATCGCGTTTGCCAGCCAAAGCAGCGGCGCGGCCAGCGGCAGCGTGCCAAGTAGCGCCAGGGGCGTGACGATCAGGCTGACCACCGGGATGGCCACCGCATTGGCCAGCGGCGAGACCAGCGAGAATTGCTGAAACAGCGCCAGCAATACCGGCAGCATGCCGACAGTAACTGCCCATTGCGCCCGCCCCCAGGCCGAAAGCCAATGCCCCTCGGCCAAGCGGCCAAGCCCGGCATAGAAGAGCAAGCCGACGGCGCCGAAGGATAGCCAGAAGCCGGCAGACAGTACGGCCCACGGATCGAGGATCAGGACGATGAGCAACGCGCTGGCCAGAACGCGGCTGGCCGCCGTCGTGCGGCCGACCCACAGCGCAATGGCCACCGTGGCGAGCATGTAAAGCGTCCGCTGCGCCGGGACGGCGAACCCGGCCAACAGGCAGTAGAGCAGCGCCGCGACGAAGCCGACCGCAGTCTCGGCCTTTTGCGCCGGCAGCAGAAGCATCAAGCGCGGCGACCGACGCCAGCCCCGGCCGGCCAGCCAGGCGGCCAATCCGGCAACCATGGTCACATGCAATCCGGACACGCTCAACAGATGCGTGACTCCAGTGCGGGCAAAGACTTGCCAAAGATCGCTGCTGATCGCGTGCTGGTCGCCGATGGCCAAGGCGACCAAGACTCCGGTATAGGGCGCGTCACCGAGCAAACGGAAGTAGCGGCTGCGCAAGACCTGGCGCCAACGTTCAACAACTGTTGCCGGCCGAATCACCATCTCGTCGAGCCGGCGATTGCGCGGCGCGGCGCGGACGTACCCAGTGGCACGCAAACCCTGTTCGAGGAACCAGGATTCAAAATCGAACCCGTATGGGTTCAAGCTGCCATGCGGCCGTTTCAACCGGACGACAAGCCGCCAGCGTTCGCCGGCACGCAATTCCGGCACCTGGTGCCAATCGTCGTCCAGCTGGGGTCGCCATCCCCGGTACCAGGACAGCGACAACCTGGAGGGAACACCGGCATCGGCACGCTCGACGGCAAACTCGAAGCGACTGCCGTTGTCCATCGTTTGCGGCAGGGCCGCGACCACACCGACTATTTCGGTATCCTTGCCCTCCAGTTCGATGGGCAGGACATCGGCCAGGCGCTGGCTGGCGAGCACGCTGGCCCAGCCGAAACCGGCCAGCAACATGGCCGGCCCGATCAGGTAGCGGCACCAGCGGACGCCGGCGAGCAGAGCCATCCCCGCCAACAACAGCAGTTCCGCGGTCAACCGATCGGGCAGCTCAGGCAGCCACTGGCAGCCCAGACAGCCGAGCGCGAACATGAGGGAGGCAATGCGCATGTCATTAGCATTCTCTCATGAAGCCGGCAGTCGGCGGCCGGCTTTTTCGATAGAATTGCCGGCAACGTTCTCCTCCTCGCACCCACCAACCGACCGACACAGAGACTCGAGCCATGGCCTACGACAATGATTCCGACGTAATCCGCCGCGCTCGGTTGTCGATTCTGGCGGCCCTGTCGGGGTTCGCGGTGATCATGGTTGTCGGCACCATTGGCTACAAACAGTTGGGCGAGGCCGATAACAGTTGGCTCGATGCCTTCTACATGACCTTCCTGATGGTCGCCACCATCGGCTACGGCAACGGTATCGAAGTCTTCCACCACCACAACACCGAACTGTTTACGATGTTGATCGCCTTTTCCGGCATCGGCATCATGACTTACCTGTTTTCGAGCGTCACGGCCCTCGTCCTGGCCAGCGATCTCGACCTGACGATGAGGAGGCGGCGCATGGAGAAGATGATCCGGGATATGAAGGGCCACTACATACTTTGTGGCTTCGGTCGAGTCGGTTTCAACGTCGCCCAGGAACTGGGCTCGACGCACCGCCAGCACATCGCCATCGACGAGAACCATGACGTGCTGATGGCCAATATCGAAAAGTGCCCCAGTCTGGTCTACCTGCACGGCGATGCCGCCGATGAGGACGTGCTGACCAAGGCCAACATCGACAATGCGCGTGGCCTCTTCGCCATTACCGGTGACGACAGTCGCAATCTGATGATCACCGTCACCGCCCGGCAGATGAACGCCAAGGTCAGGATCGTCGCCCGCTGCAACGACATGCGCAATGTCGAGAAGCTGCGGCGGGCAGGTGCCGACGCCATCGTCTCACCCAATTTCACCGGCGGCATGCGCATCGCCTCGGCCATGATCCGGCCGAATGTCGTCTCCTTCCTCGACGAAATGCTCCGCTCCGAACAGCGGCTGCGCGTCGAAGAAGTCGCCGTGCCGGAAGGCTTTCCGCCAACGCCGGTCGCCGATCTCGGGCTGTCGGCCGAAGACTATCTCCTGGTGGCGGTACGCACCCGCAACGACTGGAAGTTCAATCCGCCGGCCGGCTTCATCGTCGAGGCGGGTTTCGCCGTCATTGCCATGGCGTCGCCACACGGCCGTCTCGAACTGGAACGCAAGCTCGCCGACCGAGCGCGAGCCGCCAACCGCACCTGATGCTGCCCTATCGCCTGCTGCGCCCGTTCGCCTTCGCTTTCGACCCCGAGCAATCGCATAACCTGGCCTTCGCCGGCCTCGCCTTTCTGCAGCGCCACGGCCTGGTCACGCCATATGAGCCACCACGCGCGGCCCCGGTTCGGCTCATGGGACTCGATTTCCCCAATCGCGTCGGTTTGGCTGCGGGCCTGGACAAGAACGGAGTCGCCGTCGAGGCCCTGGCTTCCTGGGGTTTCGGCTTCCTCGAGGTGGGAACCGTGACCCCAAGACCGCAACCCGGCAATCCGAAGCCACGCTTGTTTCGTTTGCCGGCAGCCGAAGCGATCATCAACCGTATGGGCTTCAACAACGAAGGCGTCGATGCACTCATCGAGCGGATCGCTGTCAGCCGCTACCCGGGCATCCTCGGCATCAATATCGGCAAGAACTTCGACACACCGATCGAAAATGCCGCCGACGATTACCTCATCTGTCTGGACAAGGTCTATGCCCACGCCGGCTACGTCGCGGTCAACATCTCCAGCCCGAACACCAAGAACCTGCGCCAGTTGCAGGCCGGATCCGAACTCTATGACCTGCTCGACAAGCTCAAGACACGCCAGGAAACGCTCGCCGATCGCCACGGCCGCTACGTGCCGCTGGTGCTGAAGATCGCCCCGGATCTCGACCACGCAGAAATCGTCGACATTGCCGACGCCCTGCGCTACCACCGCATCGATGGCGTCATCGCCACCAATACGACTCTGGCGCGCGACCACGTCGCCGCGCTCCGGCACGGCCAGGAAGCGGGCGGGCTGTCCGGCGCACCGCTGTTCGAGAAGTCGACTACTGTCGTGCGTATCCTGGCCGAAGCCCTTGCCGGCGAGATACCGATCATCGCAGCCGGCGGCATCATGGACGGCGAAAAGGCCTGTGCCAAGCTCGAAGCCGGCGCCGACCTTGTCCAGGTGTACTCCGGCCTGATCTACCGTGGTCCGGCTCTGGTCGCCGAGTGCATCGAAGCCATCGGCCGCATGCCGCAGGCTCTGCTAGCCGAAAAGCAATAGTGACAAGCATTTCAGGGTTGTCTAATGTACGACGGCAGGCGATAATCGCCAACCTTGTGCGCCGGCTCGCCGGCCCTGAAATTTCATGACCAGCTACTTGTTCATCGTCCTCGGCGCTGTTCTCGTCAACAACGTCGTTCTCGTTCGCATTCTCGGCCTCTGTCCCTTCATGGGGGTTTCCAAGAAACTGGAAACCGCCGTCGGCATGGGTGCCGCCACCACCTTTGTGCTGACGCTCGGCTGCGGCACCAGCGCCGTGCTCGACACCTGGCTGTTGGTGCCAAACAACCTCGAATACCTGCGCACGCTGGCCTTCATCGTCACCATTGCGGCCATCGTCCAGCTGACCGAGCTGATCATCCAGAAGACCAGTCCGGTGCTGCACCAGGTGTTGGGCATCTANNTTTCGCGGCACGGCCATCGGCTTCATTACCGGCGGCATCATGAGCCTGGCCTTCATGGGCTTCGCCGGCCTTGATAAATATAAGTAAGCCGGATGATTAGCGCACTTCTGGTCATGGCGTTGGGCGCCGTCATCCTCGGCGCCGCGCTCGGCTACGCGGCGGTCCGCTTTCGCGTCGAAGGCGATCCGCTGGTGGAAAAGATCGACGGCATCCTGCCACAGACGCAGTGTGGGCAATGCGGCTTCCCCGGTTGCCGGCCGTACGCCGAAGCCATCGCCAGGGGTGAAGCCGACATCAACCAGTGCCCGCCTGGCGGCGAGGAAGGGATCAAGAAACTCGCCGACCTGCTTGGCCGCGAGGCGAAACCGCTCTCCGGCGAACACGGCATCGAGAAGGCAAAGAGTGTGGCGGTCATCGTCGAGAACCTCTGCATCGGCTGCACGCTATGCATCCAGGCCTGTCCGGTCGATGCCATCGTCGGCGCCGCCAAGCAGATGCACACCGTCATCGCCACGCAGTGCACCGGCTGTGAGCTGTGCCTGGAACCCTGCCCGGTCGACTGCATCGTCATGGAGCCCATTGCCGAATCGGTCGAGAGCTGGAAGTGGCAGTATCCCGTATTCGAAATCGCGAGGCGCTCGGCATGAGTCGGCGGCTGTTCAATTTCAATGGCGGCGTCAAGCCGCCCTACAACAAGGAAGCTTCGCTCGGAGAAGCCATCGCCGACTTCTTCGCCGTCGCGCCGATGCCGGCGGAATTTGTCATCCCGCTGCACCAGAGTGTCGGCGGCCCGCCGCACCCTTTGGTCAAGGCTGGCGAGACCGTCAAGAAGGGCCAGTTGATCGGCGGTCCCGACGGCAACGTCTCCTCAGCCGTCCATGCCTCGACCTCGGGGCGGGTGAAGGCCGTCGAGATGCGCCTGATGCCACACACCTCGGGGCTGTCGGCCCTGTGCGTAGTGATCGAACCCGATGGCAAGGATGAATGGATCGATCATGCGCCGGTTCCCTGGCGCTCGATGTCACCCGGCGAAGTGCGCGACGCATTGCGTGACGCTGGCGTCGTCGGCCTCGGCGGCGCCGTATTCCCGTCGCACCTGAAGGTCAATCCGGGCAAGCAGGGACACCTGGACACGCTGGTTATCAACGGCGCCGAGTGCGAGCCCTTCATCACCTGCGACGACATGCAGATGCGCCAACGGCCCGACGGCATCATCAAGGGTGCCGCCATCTTGCGCGATCTGACGCAGGCCAAGCAGGTGTTGATCGGCATCGAGGACAACAAGCCGGAGGCGGTCGCGATCATGCGCGCCGCAGTCGACCGCCTGCAGGCCGAGCGTATCGAGATCGTCGCCGTGCCGACCCGCTATCCGGCCGGCGGCGCCAAGCAGCTGATCCGTGTTCTTACCGGCATCGAAGTGGCGCACGGCAAACGGTCCACCGACTACGGCGTGCAGTGCTTCAATACCGGTACGGCCCATGCCATCCATGACGCGCTGGAACTCGGCCGACCGATGATCTCGCGCATCCTCACCGTCGCCGGCAACGTCGATCGGCCGCGCAACTTCGAGGTGCGCTTCGGCACACCGATGAATGACGTCGTCGCCCTCTGCGGTGCGCGGCCGGACAGCGACCGTTACATCATGGGCGGGCCGATGATGGGCTACCGCATGCCGGCCGAGACGGTGCCGGTAGTCAAGGCGACCAACTGCATCCTGGTCGGCTCAAAGGCGATGTTCCCGCCGCCGCCGCCCGAAATGCCCTGCATTCGCTGCGGTGAATGCGCCAAGGCCTGCCCCTCCGACCTGGCACCCTTCGAACTCTTTTGGTTCTCGCGGGCCAAGATCTTCGGCAAGGCACAGGAATACCATCTCTTCGACTGCATCGAATGCGGTTGCTGCGCCTACGTCTGTCCGGCCAACATCCCGCTGGTCGACTACTACCGTTTCGCCAAGAGCGAGATCTGGGCGCGCGAGAACGAGAAAAGCGCTGCCGACACGGCGCGCGAACGCTACGAATTCCGCCTGGCCCGGGAAGAGCGCGACAAGGCGGAGAAAGCGACCAGGCTGGCGGCCAAGGCCGCCGAGACCAAGGCCAAGCTGGCGGAGCAGCAGGCGGGCAGCGACGCCAAGAAGGACTTGATCGCTGCCGCCGCAGCCCGCGTTGCCGATGCCGAGAACAAGACCAATGCAAGCTAACTCGCCTTTCTTCCGCCGCAACGTCAGCATCCAGGGCGTCATGCTCAAGGTGCTGGCCGCCCTTCTGCCGGCAATTGCCGTCTATGTCTGGTTCTTCGGCACTGCGATCCTGATCCAGATCGCCCTGACTTCGATCGCAGCACTGGCCGGGGAAGCGCTGATCCTGTCGCTGCGGGACAAGCCGGTGGCAATCTTTCTCAGCGACGGCAGCGCCCTGGTCACCGCCTGGCTGATCGCGCTCACCTTCCCGCCAATTGCCCCCTGGTGGCTGACGGTGACGGCGACGCTGATCGCCATAATCGTCGTCAAGCATCTTTACGGCGGTCTCGGCCAGAATCCGTTCAACCCGGCCATGGTGGCTTTCTGCCTGATGATCGTCGCCTATCCGCAAATGATGTCGCAGTGGCCTGCGGTCGGCTTCACCGACTTTGCTGCCCAGGTGGCGGCCATCTTCGGCGAGCGCCATATCGACGCCCTGGTCATGGCGACGCCGCTCGATGCCTTGCGCACTGGCCTGCATACACCAGAGGCGCATGCCACAGTCGCCGGCATATTCGGTGCCGGCGCCAGCTTCGGCAACATCGGCGGCAAAGGCTGGGAGTGGATCGCCGGCGGCTATTTGCTCGGCGGCCTCTGGCTCATGCAGCAACGCGTGATCAGTTGGCGTCAGCCGGTGGCCTTCCTTGGCACCCTGATGCTGATCGCCGGCATCGCCAGCCTGGCGGCGCCGGACCGCTTCGCCGGTCCGCTGTTCCACGCCCTGACCGGCGGCGCCATGCTCGGCGCCTTCTTCATCACCACCGATCCAATAACCGGTGCCACGACGCCCAGGGGTAAGCTGATCTTCGCCGCCGGTGTCGCCGCCCTGGTCTGGATCATCCGCACCTTCGGCGCCTATCCGGACGGCATTGCCTTCGCCACGCTGCTGATGAATATCTGCGTGCCCTTGATCGACATGGCAACGCAACCGCCAGTGTTCGGCCACAAGGAGGACTGACGGCGTGAGCGAACAACTGCCCAACAACGAACCAATCCAAGAGCCGCCGCCCGAGGAACCCTCAATTTTCAGCATTTCGTCGCGCACGGCTGCCGTGCTGCTGGTATTCACGCTGGTGTTTACGGCATTGATGGCCGCCACCTACTTCGCCACCAAACCGGCCATCGAAGAAAGCGCCCGCGCCGAAAAGATGAAGCTGATCGGTGAAGTACTGCCCGCCGGCAACTACGACAACGACCTGCTCGCCGATGGCGTCACGCTGCCGCCGATAGCGGCGCTCGGCCTCGACGACGAGTCGACGGCCTATCGTGCGCGCAAGAACGGCCAGCCGGTGGCAACGGTGTTCGAGGCCGCTGCCCCCGACGGCTACTCGGGGCGCATCGGGCTCTTGCTGGCCGTCGACGCAGGCGGCCGTCTGCTGGCAATGCGCGTCACGCAGCACAAGGAAACGCCGGGCCTGGGCGACTATATCGACCCCAAGAAGGACAAGAACAAGACGTCGCCGTGGATTGACCAGTTCAAGGCCAAGAGTCTCGAGATCGTGTCGCCGGAACAATGGAAGGTGAAGAAGGACGGTGGCGTCTTCGACGCCCACGCCGGGGCAACCATCTCGGCGCGTGCCGTCACCAACGCCAGCGGTCGCGCCCTCGCCTGGGCAGTCGACCATCAGGTCAAGCTGTTCGCCATGCCGGCCGGCGGCCGACTGAAGGAGTGAACATGGGTATCTATAGCGACATTGCCAGAAACAGTTTCTGGAAGCAGAACCCGATTCTCGGCCAGGTGCTTGGCCTCTGCCCGACGCTGGCAATCACCACGACGTTCATCAATTCGTTCAGTCTCGGCCTGGCCACGACCTTGGTCATGGCCATGTCCAACTTCGCCGTCTCGGCCTTGCGCGCCTTCATCCCGTTCGAAGTGCGCATCCCGATTTTCATCCTGATCATCGCAGCACTGGTTACCGTCGTCGACCTGGCGATGAACGCCTGGCTGCACGATCTCTACCTGGTGCTCGGCATCTTTATCCCGCTGATCGTCACCAACTGCATCGTGCTGGCGCGCGTCGAAGCTTACGCGGCCAAAAATCCGGTGGCGGCATCGACCTGGGACGGCGCCATGATGGGCCTCGGTCTGACCGCCGTGCTCTCCGTGCTCGGCCTGGTGCGCGAATTTCTCGGCCAGGGCACGTTGCTGAGCGGCATCGAGATGATCGTCAATGGTGCCAGGGCGATTCAGGTGCTGCCTGACGACTATCCGGGCTTCATGATCGCCATCCTGCCGCCGGGCGCGTTTTTCATTGTCGGCTTGTTGATCGCCAGCAAGAACTGGCTGGACGCACGCGCCAACGAGCGGGCACGAGCACGTCTGGTAGCGCACGCACCAGCATGAGTGGTGGCGGCTACAATGCCGCCATGACTCCCCATCCAATACCCATCTTGCGTAGCGCGGCCGTCCGCGCCGTAGAGGCCGAGTTCGCCGACGTCGAACCGCGCCTGATGGAGCGNNGGCAACAACGGCGGCGACGGTCTGGTCGCCGCCCGCCTGTTGTCCGAGCAAGGCCATGAGGTCGACGTCGTCTTCGCCGGCGATGCCACGCGCCTGCCCGCCGATGCGCGCACGGCGCACGACACCTGGCTCGCCGGCGGCGGCAAGCTGCTCGGCGAAATTCCGCCGCGAAAGTATGCCTTGGTCATCGACGCCCTGTTCGGCATCGGCCTGAAGCGCCCGTTGCAAGGTCGGCCGGCGGAGTTGATCGCGGCCATCGCCTCGCTCGCCTGCCCAGTACTGGCGGTCGACCTGCCCAGCGGCCTTGACGCCGATACCGGCCGCATCATGGGCAGCGCCGTTCGCGCCGACCGGACCTTGACCTTTATCGCCTTGAAGCCCGGCCTGCTGACGCTCGATGGTCCTGACCGTTGTGGGCAAATCGAAGTCGCCGATCTCAATATTCCCTGCAGTACACTCGATGGGGAAAAGCTCTCGCCGGCCAGTTTTCGCCATTGCCTACGGCCGCGCAGCGCCAACTCCCACAAGGGCAGTTTCGGCAGCGCTGGCATCCTCGGTGGCGCCCCGGGCATGGCCGGTGCTGCCCTGCTCGCCGGCCGAGCGGCGCTCAAGCTCGGCGCCGGGCGCGTCTACGTCGGCATGCTCGAACGGCTGGCCATCGACCCGGTGCAGCCGGAACTCATGCTGCGCACGGCGGACGACGCAATGGCAGCAGCCACGGTTATCGCGGTCGGCCCGGGACTCGGTCGTTCAACTGCCGCTGTCGATCTGCTGCGCCGGGCAATCGCCACCGATCTGCCGCTGGTCATCGACGCCGACGGCCTCAACCTGGTCGCCGAACACCCGGTGCTGATGCGGCACATCGCCCACCGCGCTGCGACAACTGTGCTGACGCCGCATCCGGCCGAAGCAGCGCGCCTGCTGGCGACCAGCACGGAAGAAGTTCAGGCTGATCGCCTGGCGGCCGCACTTGAGCTCGCCCGCCGGGGCAATTGCCTCGTCATCCTCAAGGGCAATGGCAGCATCGTCGCCAACGCCGACGGCCGCTGGTTCATCAACACCACCGGCAATGCCGGGCTTGCCAGCGCCGGCACCGGCGATGTCCTGACCGGCATGATTGTTTCGCTGCTGGCCCAGGGTTGGCCCGTGCTTGAAGCCACCCAGGCCGCCTGCCACCTGCATGGCGCCGCCGCGGACGCCCTGGCGGCCACTGGTGTCGGGCCGGTCGGCCTCTCGGCCGGAGAACTCATCGATTCTGCACGCGCACTGTTGAACCGCTGGATCGCCGATGCCTGAACACCCGCTGCGCGGCATTGCGCTGCTGCTGGCGGCGCTGTTTCTGTTTGCTCTCCTCGACGCCACCTCCAAGCACTTGTCACAGACCTATGCCGTGCCGCTGCTGGTCTGGGCACGCTACACCTTCCATTTCCTGATGATGGTCATCTTCCTGGCGCCGTCGATGCGCTGGAAACTGGTCGCCACCCGGCGCCCGGTCCTCCAGGCGGTACGCGGCGCGCTGCTGGTGGCCGTCACCGGCTTTGCCATGGCTGCTTTTCGCATCATGCCGCTGGCCGAGACGACGGCCCTGCTGTTCGTGACACCGCTCTTCGTCGCCCTGCTCGCCGGGCCGCTGCTGCACGAGCGCGTCGGCAGGCTGCGCTGGTTCGCTGTCGGCATCGGTTTTCTCGGCACGCTGATGATCGCCCGCCCAGGCAGCGATCTGTCGGCGGCCGGGGTTGTTCTCACCTTGACCGCTGCCGCCTGCTACAGCGTCTATCAAGTGCAGACGCGCATGCTGTCGCCGACCGAGAACTCAGTGACCATGCTTTTCTACACAGCGCTGATGGGCACGCTGGTGATGACGCTCGGCCTGCCCTGGTTCTGGAGCGGCCCGCTGCCGACACCCATCGACGCCCTGATGATCGCCTCGCTCGGCATCTACGGCGGTACCGGCCACTTCCTGCTCATTCGCGCCTTCCGCCACACGCCGGCATCGACGCTGTCCTCGTTCCAGTATTCGCAGTTGATCTGGGCAACGCTGCTCGGTTGGCTGTTCTACGACCAGTTGCCCGACGCATTGTCGATGCTCGGCATGATGGTGGTGGCCGGTAGCGGTCTGGCGGTGGTGGTGGCAGAAAAGCGGCGCGCCGCCGCCAGAGCGTAGAATCGAAGGCAACAGGGGAGGCTCATGGAATTTCCACTACGATTGGCGGCCGAGATCGACCGCAATGTCATGGCAGCGCTGCTCGAAGACATCGGCGGCGGTGACCTGACGGCAATGCTGATTCCCGGTGGCGACCGGTCGCTGGGCGCGGTGATCAGCCGCCAGGACGCCGTGCTGGCCGGACAAGCCTGGTTCGACAGCTGCTTTCAGCAACTCGATGCAAACGCCGAAATCCGCTGGAACGTCGGCGATGGCGATCGTATCCAGACGGGGCAAATGCTCTGCGAGGTTGAGGCCGAAACCCGCGCCTTGCTGACCGCAGAACGCGCGGCACTCAACTTCCTGCAACTGCTGTCAGGCACGGCGACCACTACCCGCCGCTACGTCGATGCAGTCAAGGGCACCAACGCCCGCATCGTCGATACGCGCAAGACCCTGCCCGGGCTGCGCCTGGCGCAAAAATACGCTGTGCGCTGCGGCGGCGGCAATAACCACCGCCTGGGGCTCTACGACGGCATCCTGATCAAGGAGAACCACATCCTCGCCGCCGGTGGCATCGCCCCGGCGCTGGAACGGGCACGGCAGCTGGCCGGCAACAATGTCTTCATCCAGATCGAAGTCGAGACCATGGACCAACTCGCAGAGGCGCTCGATTGCGGCGCCACGCTGATCCTGCTCGACAACATGGACCTGGATCAAATGCGCCAGGCCGTCGGTTTCAACGCCGGTCGCGCCGAACTCGAAGCTTCGGGCGGCATCCGGCTTGATTCGGTGCGTGCCATCGCCGAGACCGGCGTCGATCGCATCTCGATCGGCGGCCTAACCAAGGACCTGCGCGCCATCGATCTCTCGCTGCGGCATGTCGAGAAACAGCCGTGATAGAATCCGCGCCCCGGAGAGGTGGATGAGTGGTTTAAGTCGCACGCCTGGAAAGCGTGTTTAGGATAATATCCTAACGAGGGTTCGAATCCCTCCCTCTCCGCCAACTACCTTGATTTATAAGGTTATTTTGCAAGATAATCCACAGAGTGGCAGAAGCGAGCAGAAGCAAAACAGCCGACGAAAAGTCGTTTTTTTGTTTTAAGTGTCTCCGAATTGCCTCCGTTTGTCCCCAGTCGTCCCCGACGGATTGGCTCCGTTTTGTCACCACCTCGAATCTCCACGCCGAGATTCGCGCCACCCATCCATCGCCAGCCATGTATCGGCACTCCAGTGAACCACAGTATCTGATTCACTAATCTGGCCACGTAGGTTTTGCGCTCCTTTCAACCTGGAGCGCTAAATGGCCAAGAAACTATGTGCAGCCTGCGGCAAAGAATTTGCGCCGCGTCCTCAAATTCGCAATCAATCGTTCTGCTCGGCACCTGAATGCCAACGTGAACGTCATCGTCGATGGCAAAAAGACAAGCGCCTGCATGACGCGAAATACCGGAAGATTGACGCCGAATATAACCGCGCGTGGACGGCTGCGAATTTGGGCTACTGGGCGCAGTATCGTGAAGATCATCCTGAATACGCAGATCGCAATCGACAGGTTCAGCGGCAGAGGAATGCCAAGATTCGAAAACTGAAGTCAGGCATCGCCCCACCAGGGAACCCAGAATTCATTTTGCCATCAGGTCGATATCAGCTGATTCGCATCAACGCCGAAGGAG
>PMIF01000291.1 GCA_003157035.1 Rhodocyclaceae bacterium | reverse complement strand
GGCAACAAGATCTCCTGGGCCGACCTGATCATCCTCACGGGCAACTGCGCGCTGGAGTCGATGGGCTTCAAGACTTTCGGCTTCGGCGGTGGGCGCGTGGATATCTGGCAGCCCGAGGAAGACATTTACTGGGGCGCGGAAAGCCAGTGGCTGGCCACCAGCGACAAGCCCCAAAGCCGTTACTCCGGCGACCGGCAACTGGAGAACCCCTTGGCTGCTGTGCAAATGGGCCTGATCTACGTGNNGGCCATGAACGACGAAGAGACCGTGGCCCTGATCGCCGGCGGACACACATTCGGCAAGGCGCACGGCGCCGGCGACCCGACGCTGGTCGGCCCGGCGCCCGAAGCCGCGCCCATCGAAACGCAAGGCCTGGGCTGGATCAACCGCTTCGGCAGCGGCAAGGGCATGCATGCCACCACCAGCGGCATCGAAGGCGCCTGGAAGCCCAACCCGACGACGTGGGACAATGGCTACTTCGACACGCTGTTCGGCTACGAGTGGGAACTGACCAAGAGCCCCGCCGGCGCCCATCAATGGGTGGCGAAGAACGTCCGGGACGCGGACTTGATCCCCGACGCGCACGATCCAGCGCAGAAGCATCCGCCGATGATGACCACGGCCGATATGTCGCTGCGACTCGACCCGATCTACGAGCCAATCGCGCGTCGCTTCCACAAGAACCCGCAGGCCTTAGCCGACGCCTTTGCTCGCGCCTGGTTCAAGCTGACCCATCGCGACATGGGACCGAAGGTCCGCTACCTCGGCGCCGAAGTGCCGGCCGAAGACCTGATCTGGCAAGACCCGATTCCGGCCGTCGACCATCCCTTGATCGACGCCAGCGACATCGCCGAGTTCAAGGCCAAGGTTCTCGCTTCGGGCCTGTCGATCGCGGAACTGGTGTCCACTGCCTGGGCGTCGGCTGCCACTTTCCGTGGTTCGGACCGGCGTGGCGGCGCCAATGGCGCACGCATCCGCCTGGCGCCGCAAAAGGAGTGGCAAGCCAACCAGCCCGCGCAACTGGCGAAAGTATTGGCCGCACTCGAACGCATCCGCCAGGCTTTCAACGACGCGCAGACGGGCGGCAAGAAAGTCTCGATGGCCGACCTGATCGTGCTGGCGGGTAGCGCCGCCGTCGAAGCGGCGGCCAAGGCCGCGGGGTTTGCAGTCGAGGTGGCCTTCACGCCCGGTCGCGGCGACGCCACACCGGCGCAGACCGACATCGCCTCGTTCGCCGTGCTTGAGCCGCTGGCCGATGGCTTCCGCAACTACCAGAAACAGGCCTTCGCCGTGTCGGCCGAAGAAATGCTCCTGGACAAGGCCCAACTGCTGACGCTCTCGGCGCCTGAGATGACGGTGCTGGTCGGCGGCCTGCGCGTGCTGGGCGCCAACGTCGGCAATTCGCCGCACGGCGTGTTCACGCAACGGCCCCAGACCCTCAGCAACGACTTCTTCGTCAACCTGCTCGACATGGGCACGGTGTGGCAGCTTGCCGCGGATGCCGACGACGTCTTCGAAGGGCGGGAGCGCAAGACGGGTGCGGTCAAATGGACGGGTACGCGCGTGGATCTGGTGTTCGGTTCCAACTCGCAGTTGCGCGCCCTGGCTGAGGCTTATGCGCAGGACGACGCCAAGGAGAAATTCGTCCGCGACTTTGTTTCGGCCTGGACCAAGGTGATGAACCTGGACCGCTTCGATATGCAGTAGCGTGAGGAAAGGTGCCCAAGCCCGGTCAGCGCGGCTTCTTATCCGTCCGCGCCGCCTTCAACTTGCGAAAGATCGGCCCCCAGAGCGGATGGCCGGCCTCGGCTGGCGTCAGCTCAAACCCAGGATCCGCTGCCAGTGCCTTGGCAAACTCGTCGCTGCAGAGCGCCGGGAACTTGCCGACGCAGTAGATGAACGCCAGGTACTTGTGCGCCTCGGCTTGTCGGACCCCCGACTCCAAACCGAGTAGCAGGGCATTTTGCAGGGCGAGCATGGCCGGCATGTAGGCGCCGTCATCGTAGCTGGCGATGCCGCTGGTCAGGTTCTGCTCGGCCTTGCCCGCGAAGGCCCGCGGCGCGACGAGTACCGGACCGGTGTGGAGCTCGACCGGTGCGCTCGGTGAACCCGGGGCAACCGCGCAGGCCGACAACACGCCAGCGGCCACCAGCGGCACCAGGCCCCGGGGCAGAAACGATACTGGTGGCGGCAAGGTGGCGTGGCGCATGGCTGGATCCTGAATTTACTTGAACTTGTGCTTGATGCGCACCGTTGTCCCGCCCGACACCTGAATGGTCTGCCGATAGGCTGGGAAGCCACCGTTACGGATCTCGATGCGGTGCCTGCCCGCCGCCACCTTGAGTTCGATCAGCGGCGGTGCAATACCGGCGGGCTTGCCGTCGACGTGCACCTCGCCCCAGGGAGAAATCGCCAGGGTGAGCTTTCCCGTCGTCGGCAGGCGGGGCTTTGCAGCGGCGGTCGCTCCCGTTACCGCCGGCTTGACTGCGGCAATCCGCCGGGCAGCATCGGGCTCATTGCCCGCCGGCCGGACGACCGGCTCGACAACCTGCCCGGAGACCACTGCCGGAACCGGCAAGGGCTGGGGCACCGCGGTCACCGGCGGGATGCGGTCACGGCTGCCGACCGCCAGCCAAGCCACGGCCACAACGCCGGCCAACACTCCGGTGGCAATGGTCCAGCGCATTGCCCTGCGCCCCCGGATCGTGCCAGCGGGCACGCCCTCGGCCACGTCGACTGCCGCCGCATCGGTGCCCAGCAGCTGCCGCTGGCAGCGGCGCAAGTCCTGGGCAAACTCGCCAGCGTCCTGATAGCGCAGTGCGGCATCCTTGGCCATGGCCTTCGCCACCAGACGGTCCAATTCCGCCGGCAGGCTGGCCTGGACGGTCGACGGCGGCGGCGGATCGCCGTTCAGAATCTGGTAAAGAACGGCGGCCAGTTCGTCGCCTTCGAACGGGGGGTGCCCGGTCAGCATCTCGTAGAGAACACCGCCGAGAGAAAAGATGTCGGAGCGGCCGTCGACCTTCTGGCCATTCACCTGCTCTGGCGACATGTATTTGGGCGAGCCGAAGTTCGCACCGGCGACGGTGCCCGACGCATTGGCCAATTGGGCGACGCCAAAGTCAGCGATCTTGATGGCGCCGTTATCCTGCACCATGATGTTGGCCGGCTTGATATCGCGATGGACGACCGCATTGGCATGGGCGAAGGCCAGCCCGTCAGCCACTTCCGCGGCGATCCGCAGGCATTGTTCCGGTGGCAGGACGACCCCGGAATCGAGGATCTCGCGCAAGCTGCGGCCGGCGAGAAATTCCATGGCGATGTAGGCCAGGCCGTCGCTGCGGCCGGCATCGTGGATGGTGACGATGTTGGGGTGGTTCAAGCGTCCTGCCGAGCGCGCCTCGCGGAAGAAGCGCGCCTCGAACGCAGCGCTTTCTTCGCTCGAAAGCCCGGAACAGGAGATCGTCTTGATGGCCACCGTGCGATCGAGCACGGGATCGTGGGCGCGATAGACCGTGCCCATCGCCCCCGTCCCTAGTACACCGGTGATCCTGAAACGCCCCAGTTGTTCGACTGCCATTCGAAGCTCGAAGCCTTGATCACTGCACGCGAGGATGCGCCATACCTGCAACGGCGCGAGGGGAAAAGCTGATACCATATTCTACCGCGCCCGCGTCATTCCCTGCGCCTGAGCCCCTCCGCACCTACCCATTGACCGCCCTGTCCAACGAACCCTACAAGCTCGAGGCTGTCGGTTTGAGCGATCGCGGCAGCCTGCGCAGTCTCAACGAAGACGCCTTTGCCATCGACACCGACCACGGCTTCGCCCTGGTCGCAGACGGCATGGGCGGACACAACGCCGGCGAAGTAGCCAGCCGGTTGGTCACAGAGGTACTGCATCAGGCGCTTACCGCAAGGGTACGGCGTTTCCGCAGCGGCGTGCGCTTGCCGGGACCGGTGCAGTTTGCCGAACATGCGGTCGCGCGAGCCAACCGTGCGCTGCTGGAGGCCGCGGCAACGCGACCCGATTACCGCAACATGGGCACGACGCTGGCCTTGCTGCTGCTGGTCCGCGACCGCATCGTGCTACTGCACGTCGGCGACTCCCGGATCTATCGCCTGCGCGGTGGCAGGCTGGAGCAGCTCAGCCGCGACGACTCCTTGCTCGCGGATCAGCTTCAGCTCGGCCTGATCAGCACCGCCGAAGCAAAGGTCTCGCACAACCGGCATTTCGTCACCGCCGCCCTCGGCCATACGTCCACGCCCGATCTGCATGTCCAGGAAACCGACGTCCAGTGCGACGACATCTACCTGCTATGCACCGACGGCTTGAGCGACCTGGTCGACCACCAGGACATGGAACTGATTGTCGACCGGCTCAGGACCAATCTGCCGCTGGCGGCTGAACATCTGGTGCAACTGGCGAACGACCTCGGCGGCAACGACAATATCACCGTCGTCCTCGCCGGCGTGCGCACGGCCGCCAGCGGCAAAGGTGGCGGCAAAGGCCTGATCGCCCGGCTGCTGCGCTGGCTAGGTCGATAGCCCGGAGGCAGAGATATGGCGAAATTGGTACTCAGCGCGAATGGCAACCTGGTCAACCAGTACTTCCTCGATCAGCCGCTGCTGCGCATCGGCCGCGGCGCCGACAATGAAATCATCATCGACGATCCCGAAGTGCGCGAGCATCACGCCAGCATCCGCTGCGTCGGCGACGACCACATCCTCAGCGCCGAGGGCGATGCCGACGACCTGTCGATCAATGGCCGGCCGACCGGCCGGCGCATCCTCCAGCATCTGGACACCCTGCAGTTCGGCCGGCACCATCTGCGCTACATGAACACCCGCGTGGCCAAGAACAACGACCTCGACCTGACCATGATCGTCAGGACGCTGGGCAAGAACGGGGATCCCGCAGCGACCATTGCCGAGTTGCCGAACGCCCGCGGTAACAAGGTCCGTTTCCCCGCCGGCCACGTGCGTGTCTTGCGCCGGCATCCGGCCATGGCCGCGGGCCGGACAGTCGTCCTCGACCGGGTGATCACCACCTTCGGCACGCCAGGGCTGGAACTCATTGTTCTCACGCGGCGCCCGCAGGGCTTCTCGTTGAGCCACGTCGAAGGCGCCACCAGGCCCCGGATCAATCGGCGGCCCATCTCGGAGCAGGCCACGCCGCTGAGCGACGGCGACGTGATCGAAGGCGCCGGCTGGCTGCTCGAATTTCGCCTTGGCGCCCCCGCAGAAGGTGAGCCGGCGTAGCCCGGCCTCTTGCCGGCCCATTTCGGGCTGAAAGTCATTTAGTCAAGAAACTGCTCGATGCCGTCAGCGAGAATTCGCGGATCTTCGGCACCGGGGATGATCAGCTTGCGGCCCACCACGAACGTCGGCACGACGTTGATGCCCCACCCCGTCGACTCCCGCGCCATTTCCCGGACGACCTCGGTATCGGCTGACGAAGCGAGATAGGCCGCAACCATCGCTCGTTGGTAGCCGCATTCCGCCGCGATGGCGGCCAGGACATCGCGGTCGCTGACGTTCTCCCCACGCTGAAATTGCCCGACGAACAGGCGCTCCACCAACCGCCGCGCGTCACCCTGTTGTTGCGCCCAATGGATGAGTCGATGGGCATGGAGGGTGTTGGCGCGCACCTTGATCTTGTCGAAATCGTAGTCGAGTCCGTACGCTGTCCCCGCCTCACGCACTCGCTGGAAAATTGCCTCGACTTTCTCTGGGCTGCCGAACTTGCTGGTCAGAAACGGCAGGTATGGCTCGCCTTCCGGCGGTGTCGTCGGATTGAGAAAGAACGGCCGCCAGCGTGTAACGCAGTCGAAGTCAGGGTGCTCCCGACGGACCAGCGCTACGGCAGCATCAAGGCGGCGAATGCCGATGAAGCACCATGGGCACACCACGTCCGAGACGATTTCGATTGCTAGTGGCGGTCGATTTGGCATGACAGGGGAACCTCGCAGGCGATGTCTCAATGATACTCAATCTGAGTCGGCATGATTGCGGCAGGCTGTTCTTTGGCTGCCTCCTGCGCGCCAATTTTGCTTGCTTCAATCCTGGCGCGAGGCCTGAAAAGAAAACCCCCAAGGGCCAGGGAGGGGACCCGAGGGGGCGGAGGGAGGTGAATCAGAGCCCAGGGGAAGGGGCTCTGCGGGATTCGAGTGGCTGGCAGTCTCCGCGTTCCTTATCGTTACATGCCGTTACCAATTTCCGGTCACCAGACTCCCGTTGCCGACGCCGCCAAGGCTATGGCTCCCCGATGTCGACGGCGGCCAGACCAGGACGCTGTAAGACAAGTCGCTCACCCCTCCCCCTGCTATGACGCCTGCGGATTGGCAGATTGAGCAGCACTGCCCAGGCGGCCGCCGCGCCGATACAGAATCAAGGTCGCGGTCAGGCCGCACAAGGCAGCAAAGCTCATCCAATAGCCCGGAGCCGCTTTGTCGCCCGTGACTTCGATCAACCAAGTCGAGATCATCGGTGTAAAGCCACCAAAGATGGCAGTCGCCAGGCTGTAGGCGAGTGAAAAGCCGACGGTGCGCACGTGAGGTGGCATCATTTCAGTCAGCGCGACGACTGCGGCGCCGTTGTAGCTGGCGTAGATGAAGGACAGCCAAAGCTCGGTCACCAGCATGTTCTCGAAACTGATGTTCGCCACCAGCCAGGAGAGCATTGGATAGGCGGTCAGGATGGGCAGAACCGTAAAGGTGACCAGTACCGGCCAGCGACCGATTCGATCCGACAAGGCGCCCATCACCGGCAACCAGATGAAGTTGGACATGCCGACGCAAAAAGTCACCAGCAAACTGTCGGCCGAACTGAGCTTGAGAATGCTCTTGCCAAAGGTCGGCGTATAGACCGTGATCAGGTAGAAGGAAACCGTGGTCATCACGACCAGCATCATGCCGGCGCCGACCACCAGCCAGTTGCTGACCATCGAGCGAACCACTTCCTTGAACATCGGGTGGTGCTTGCGGGCGAGGAACTCCTCAGTCTCCTGCAACGAGCGGCGGATGACAAAGATGACCGGGACGATCATGCAGCCGATGAAGAACGGGATGCGCCAACCCCAGGCACTGATCTGGGCGGGGAGCAGCGACTGACTCAACAGGTAGCCGAGCACCGCCGAGAACATGATCGCGACTTGTTGGCTGGCCGACTGCCAACTGACATAGAAGCCCTTGTGCCCCGGCGTCGCCATCTCCGATAGATAGACCGAGACCCCGCCAAGCTCGACGCCGGCGGAGAAACCTTGTAACAGTCGGCCCGTCAATACCAGGACAGGGGCGAAGATGCCGATCGTGGCATAACCCGGCACGAAGGCAATGAGGATCGTGCCGCAGGCCATGATGCCAAGGGTCAGAATAAGGCCCTTGCGCCGACCGATACGGTCGATGTAGCTGCCAAGAATGATGGCGCCGAGGGGCCGCATCAGAAACCCGGCGCCAAAGGTCGCGAAGGTCAATATCAGTGACGCATATTCGTCGTTGCTCGGGAAGAATGTCTGCGCGATATACGTGGCGTAGAAGCCATAGAGAAAGAAATCGAACATCTCCAGAAAATTGCCGCTGGTAACGCGCAAGACGGTCGAGAGTTTTGACGCACGGGCAGTTCCAGTATTGTTCATCATGACCTCGCTAGTGGGCGTATCGGTGGCCTGATCAAGGCCGGGTGGCCTGATCACTAGGCGTGTATTGAGCGAAGCTTAAAGGGTTTGCCACTAATGCGGGGGACAAGGTGGCGCCAAGCCAACCGGCAGGATGGCCGGGAACGCTGCTGTTGCCCAATTTGCCACCCTCAGGTATAACATAAGTAATAGACAGAGAGGACCCGCGGCGGGTCATACCTAGAAGAGGGGACTAAGACCATGTTGAGACACCTGAGTGTCAAAGCGCAGTTGATGGGCATGTTTGCCGGAGTCATGTTGCTGCTGATCGTCTTTGCCACCGTAGTCTGGGTTGCTGTTGGCTCCATTGCCACGGCCGCAGACGAAATGGGCCAGGGCAAGGATGTGGTCGCCGACATTCTGCCGCCGCCGCTATACGCTCTGGAGGCCGAACTGACGGTACTTCAGCTGCAGGAGGCCAAGGCCAACGAAGTGCCGTCGCTGCTGGAGAAGCTCAACGCCCTGAAGAAGGACTATGACGATCGCAACGTTTTTTGGCAAAAGGCCCAACTCGACCCCACCCTCAAAACCTCGCTGCTCGGCGAGCAGAAACAGGCGGCCGACCGATTCTGGACACTGGTGCTTGGCGACTATACCGCCGCGATCAAACAGGGCGACAAGGAACGTGCCCGACAAGTCGCCGTAGAGGTGAGCAAGGCCTATGGCGCGCATCGCGCCGGTGTCGATGCAACCGTCAAGGTCGGATCGACCTACGCNNTGCTGGTGCTGTCCGGCGGCGGCGGTCTGTTGGTAGCCATCGCAATGGCAATGGTCATCGGCGAGATCATGCACCGCTTGGGTGGCGAGCCCCTGGAAATGCAGGCTGCCGCGCGGCGCATCGCCGACGGTGACCTGACCGTCAGGCTGTCCGTCTCGCCAGGCGACAACCGCAGCCTGCTGTCATCGATCATCCAGATGCAGGCCAACCTGCGCGACACCATTGCCCACTCGCGGCAGGCTGCCGAGCAAGTCGCGGCTGCAGCTGACAACCTCGCCAGCAATTCGGAGCAGGTATCGCGTAGCTCCTCGCAACAAAGCGAGGCGACGGCCTCGATGGCCGCTTCGGTTGAGCAAATTACCGTCAGTATCAGCCACGTTTCTGCCAGCGCCGCCAATGCGCGCCAACTGGCGGAGGAAACCGGCAAGCTGTCCACCCAGGGCGAGGCCCTGGTGCAAACTACCGTCGGCGGGATCAACAAGATTTCCGACTCGGTGACTCGTTCGAACCAGGTCATCGGCGCGCTCGGCGAACAGTCGAATCAGATCTTCAGCATTGTCAATGTCATCAAGGAAATTGCCGATCAGACCAACTTGCTGGCGCTCAATGCCGCCATCGAGGCAGCACGTGCCGGTGAGCAGGGGCGCGGCTTCGCCGTTGTCGCCGACGAGGTGCGCAAACTTGCCGAGCGGACAACGTCATCGACGCAGGAAATCGCCACCATGATCGACGCCATTCAACACGGCACGCGAAGCGCCGTGCTCGGCATGGAAGAAGGCCGCAAACAGGTCGCTGAGGGCGTAGAGATGGCGGCAAAGACCGGCGAGTCGATGCAGCATATCCAACTCGGCACCCAGCAGGTGCTGGATGCCGTTGAGGATATTTCGAGCGCGCTGTCCGAACAAACCTCCGCCAGCACACAGATCGCCAAGGACGTCGAGACCATCGCCCAAATGACGGAAGAGAACAGCGCAGCGGTCAACGCTGTGTCGCGGTCAGCCAACCTGCTGCAACAGCTGGCAACGAGCCTGAAGCGATCGGTCGATCACTTCCACGTTTGAAGCCTCGCGGCTCAATCGACAATGCGCCCCCGCTCCACTTCGATCACTGCCTTCTGCTCACGGTTGTCGCTAACAGCGTAGCCAGTAAGGTAAGCAGGGACAACACGGCGAGGCTCCTCGGCGACAGCACTGGTACCGCCGTAACACCCGCCGGAGCTGGCGACGAAACTACGGAGAAGTTTGCCGTCACGCTGGCAGCCGCGGTGACGTTGTTCAACGTGCAATTCGCTCCCGAACAGGCCCCGCTCCATCCGGTGAAAACATAGCCACCATTGGCCGTCGCCGTGCATGTGCTGCTGCCGCCGCTACTAACGGGATTTGGCGTGCAGCCTGCCGTACCACCAGCCGCCGGGTTCGCATCGGCTGTGATCGGATAGGTCACTACCGCACAAGCAGAAGCCGTGAACGTCTGATCTCCGCCATCGATGTCGCCGCCGGTTCCGTTGTTGGCAATTACGTGGAAGTGATAGGTCAGACCGCAGTACACGTCGGCAACGGCTGATACGCTCGCCCCAGACGCGCTCGAGGCCAGCGGACTTTGCGTCGCCGTGACCGTCGCGCCGTAGCCGGTTGTCAAGCCATAGCCAAAGGTCACTGCCGTGCTGGCACCATTGGCAGACACCGTTCCATTCATGGTCGCCGTCGATTGACCGATGGCGGTCGCCGCATTCGTTGTCGCGGTCGGTGGCGATGCCGTTGCACCCGCAAACTCGAAGGCACCGATATCCAGTGCGGCATTCACGCAGCGGTTATAGCCGCTGCCGCGTTCGTCATAAGGCAAGGCGGTCGCACTGCAGGTGGCGCCGGCATCAAGCAGGCACGAACCGGCCAGCAGGGCATGCGTCTGCTTGCCGCCGCCGTTGTTGGCGAGCGCCCCGAGATTGACCGCCGGGCACGAGGAGATCAACGCACCGTTGTTCCAATTTGCTTGAGCGTTCTGTCCGAATGAGCCGACCCAGTTGTGGTCGCCAACAGGCCAGTCGGGGGTCGCAGCAGCAATTTCGACATCGGAACTGCCGGGGGCACCAGTGTTGCCGGCAATCACCGTGTGACTCAACGTTGTCGTGCCGCTCGTGTATAGCCCGACTCCGGCAGAGGAATTGCCGCCGAGCGTCGAATTGGCGGTAATCGTGACGAACTTCAGCGTTGCCGACGTGACCGCAATTCCCGCGGCGTAGCCGGGGTCCCGTGCTGTGTTACCGCTAATCGTGGAGTTGGTGATCGTCGCGGTCGTGGCAGAAATTCCGCCTGGGTCGCCGGAGTTGCCGGACACTGTCGTGTTGCTCATCGTCAGAGCGTTGGTCAGGATCCCGCCGGTTCGCGTATTGTTGCTGACGGTTGAATCGGCGATCGTCAAGTCGCAAACCGCCGTTATGCCGCCAGCTCCGGTTGGGCTTTGGTTACCGTCGATAATGCTGTCGGTGATCGTTACGTGAAAGCCATACACACCGCTGTAGGTGCCGTTGGTGATCCTGATGCCCTTCAAGGTCAAAGTTGTCGCAGAAGCTGCGCAAGTCAGGCCTGGGTTAGTTGTCACTGTGATGATGCCAAAATCGGGTGTGCCGGGGTTGTTGCTTCGCGCAATGGTTACAACGGGTGTGCCGCTGCCGGCTACGGCGCCGCCATCGATGATGAGACTTTCCCCGTCACTGACTCGCAGCGCAGTGAAGTCAAGTGAGTTCCCCAGCCAGTTCTGTGTCAATGTGATACTGGTGATGCCCGGTGCAAAGACGATGGTGTCGAGTCCAGCCGCGCCCGCCGCGCAGCCATTCACGGCAGCATTGGTGTTGGCGGCCGTCACTGCGTCCACGAGCGTGCAGGCACCGGCAACGCTTCCTGGGCTGGCATCGTTCACAGTGATGGCCGCCCATGAATTGGCGGCAAAGGCAGCGATCAGCGTCAGGGCTAGCGACAAGCGATTCATTCGAAATCCTCTCAGTCAACAGATACGACAACGACAGTGCCCCCGTTGCGACCTGAAGACACGGCTGTGCTACGATTCACGGAAACTGGCGCGACAAACCTCCTACCGCCCGCTCTGGTAGCTGCAGAAAGCCTTCAGATCGTGCCCCATAGGAAGAACGACCCGCGCTTTCCCCTGTTTCTCATCGTTCAAACGGATTCCCTGCGGCAATTCCGACATGACTTGCAAAATGAGCCATGGGTGAAGTAACTCGAGTCATCGCCGAGGGCGCGGGCGATGGTGTTTCCGTGGACGCCCTATGGACTGCCGCCTACAGCGAACTCAAGAATCTGGCGCATTCGCGGCTCTACCGTGACGGCCATGCGACCCTGCTCGACACCACTTCGCTGGTCAACGAGTCGTATCTGAAGCTCTCGGGCTTGAAGACCTTGCGTATCGAAGACCGCTGCCGTTTCTTTGCCTACGCCACGCACGTCATGCGC
>PMIF01000126.1 GCA_003157035.1 Rhodocyclaceae bacterium | reverse complement strand
AGCCGCTTCCCGGCCATCGTATCGATCACCGCGCTGCGCGACGACTATGGCGACATCATCGGCTACCTCCTGATCGGCACCGACAACTCCGTGCGCAAGCGGGTGCAACTGGAGCTGAAGAAGGCCAAAGCCGTTGCCGAGAGGGCCAACCTGGCGAAATCGGATTTCCTCTCCAGCATGAGCCACGAGTTGCGCACACCGCTCAGTGCAATTCTCGGTTTCGCCCAGCTCATCGAATCGGGCTCGCCGCCGCCGACCGTCTCCCAGAAGCGAAGCGTCGACCAGATTCTCAAGGCCGGGTGGTACCTGCTAGAGCTGATCAACGAAGTCCTCGACCTCGCCCTGATCGAGTCCGGCAAGCTGTCCCTGTCGCTGGAACCAATATCCCTGACCGAAGTCATGCAGGAATGCCGGGCGATGATCGAACCCCAGGCGCAGAAGCGTGGCATCAGCGTCACCTTCCCCCGCTTCGAAACCGCATACTTCGTCAAGGCCGACCGGACCCGGATGAAGCAGGTTCTGATCAATCTGCTTTCCAATGCGATCAAGTACAACAGGGTGGGCGGAACGGTCGTCGTCGAGTGGATCGCCTGCACCCCCGGACGCATTCGCGTTTGCGTCAACGATACCGGCGAAGGCTTGACGGCGGAGAAGCTGGGGCAGCTTTTCCAGCCCTTCAATCGCCTTGGCCAGGAGGCTAACGTCGAGGAAGGCACCGGCATTGGACTGGTGGTATGCAAGCGCCTGATCGAATGGATGGGCGGCGTCATCGGCGTCGAAAGCACGGTCGGCAAGGGCAGCGTGTTCTGGATCGAAATGGACCTGACGGTGGCACCACAAGCTGCCAGCTACGTTCCCGACCCCTCGGTTGTCGTCGAAACGCCAGTTCAGGCCGACGCGCAATTACACACGCTGCTCTATGTCGAGGACAACCCGGCCAATCTGATGCTGGTCGAGGATCTCATCGCGCGCCGGCCCGATATCCGTTTAATGAGCGCGAGGGATGGCAGCCGCGGCATCGAGATTGCGCGCGCTTCCCTGCCGGATGTCATCCTGATGGACATCAATCTGCCTGGCATCAGCGGTATCAAGGCGCTGAAGATCCTGGCCGAAGACCCGGCGACAGCCCACATTCCGGTGATTGCGATCAGTGCCAATGCCATGCCCCACGATATCGAGAGGGGCCTGGAGGCCGGATTCTTCCGTTATCTGACCAAACCGATCAAAGTGCATGAATTCATGGACACGCTGGATGTGGCGCTGGAATTCGCCAAGACGGAAGCTACCCACACGGGCAAGAACGAAGAATCATGCTGATCGCCGCAACCGAGATTCTCAACGCCAGACTCCTGATCGTCGACGATCAGGAATCCAACGTCAGTCTGCTCGAACAACTGCTGAGCGAGGCCGGCTATACCAGCGTTGCCTCGACCATGAATCCGCAAGAGGTCTGCGCCCTGCATCGCAAGAACTGTTACGACCTGATTCTGCTCGATCTGCAGATGCCGGGCATGGACGGATTTCAGGTGATGGAAGGCCTCAAAACGAATGATGCCGACGGCTATCTGCCGGTGATCGTGCTGACCGCGCAACCCGGGCACAAGCTGCGCGCGCTGCAAGCCGGGGCCAAGGACTTCATCAGCAAGCCATTCGATCTGGTCGAGGTCAAGACGCGCATCCGTAACATGCTGGAAGTGCGGCTCCTGTACAAAAAGCTCGAGAACCACAACAAGGAACTGGAGCAGATCGTGCAGGAACGCACCGCCGAACTGCGCGAAAGCGAAGCGCGCTATCGCAGCCTGACCGAGCTGGCTTCCGACTGGTACTGGGAGCAGGACGAGAACATGAACTTCACCAAGGTTTCCGGCCCGGTTCTGGAAATGCTCGGAATCCGCGTCGCCCCTTTGGCGGGAAACGGCGGCGATGGAGCGGTGACAGGCTGGAACGAGGCGGAGCGGGAGATATTGCAGGCCACTATTACTGCCCGGCAGCCTTTTCTGGATTTCGTCTTTAGCCGCGTCAATGCCGATGGTTCGCCGCAAAGGTTTCAGGTCAGCGGCGAACCGATGTTCAACCGATCCGGCGGCTTCATCGGTTACCGCGGCATCGGTGTAGAACTCTTCGCCAAGCAATAGAACGCGGGAAATTGCCGCATAGATGATGTCATCTGCTCCCAGCCCGAGTCAGAACCACCTCCTCGCTGCCCTGCCGCCAGAGGATCTCGAACGCTTGGCAGCGCATCTGGAAGCGATCCCGCTGCCGCTGGGCCAAATGCTCTACGAGCCGGGCGGGCAACTGCAGCACGCCTATTTTCCCACCACGGCCATCGTGTCGCTGCACTACGTGATGGAGTCAGGCGCGTCGGCGGAATCTGCCGGCGTCGGCAATGAAGGCGTCGTCGGCGTTTCTCTGTTCATGGGTGGCAACACCACGCCGAGTTCGGCCGTGGTGCAAACCGCCGGCTACGCTTATCGGCTGAAGGGCAACCTGCTGAAGCAGGAGTTCGATCGCGCCAGTTTCATGCAAGGCTTGTTGCTGCGCTACGCCCAGGCATTGATGACTCAGATGTCCCAGACCGCCGCTTGCACTCGGCATCATTCAGTGGAGCAACAGCTGTGCCGCTGGTTGTTGCTGACGCTCGATCGCTTGCCGACCAGTGAGCTGGTCATGACACAGGAACTGGTNNGCTGGTTTCATCCGCTACCGCCGCGGCCACATCGAGGTGCTCGATCGGTCCGGACTGGAGACCCGGGCATGCGAGTGTTACGCCGTCGTCAAGAAGGAACTGGGCCGCCTGATGGACGATGTGCGCTATCGCTAGGGGCTCAGCGAATCCGCTGCGATGGGATCGCCCCATGGAAGCGACGCGGTAAGGCTGCTAGCCGGATACGGGCAGACGCTGGAGTTTGTGACGAACCAGTTGGCTGCTGCGCCCAAGTTGGGCGCAGCAGATTCAAGCAAGCTTATCAAATGGCTCTAGTACGTTGTGCCGTAATAGGCGTGGACGCTCTTTCCCCAAGTGGCATCGGCCATATTGGGCCAATGGTCGGTATCGAACCCCGGAGCATTCTTCAGGCGTTCTTCGTTGGTATCCATGACAATGCGCTTGTTTTCAGTATCGACCGTCAGCGCGCTCCAGGGCACGGCAAAAAGCTTTTCGCCGAGGCTGAGGAAACCGCCGAAGGACAGCACGGCGTAGCAAACTTTGCCGCTTTCGATGTCCAGCATCAGTTCCTTGATGCTGCCCAGCTTTTCGCCTTTCGGGTTGTACACATCATCGCTGCTGAGCGTGCTGGCGCTGAGGACTCTTGAGTTGAGGCGGCCGGCGTTGATTACAGCGCTGTTGATTGGTTCGTTCATTTGCTGCTCCTTGAATTAGTTGCGGAATTGCTGAATGGAAAGAGATGGTTGGCAGAAGGTTCGGCCAGTGCTGCGATCATTCATTTGCCCTTGCTGGCATCCTTGAGGTCTTCCTTCAAATCACCGTAGTTGGCCTGGACTTTGCCACCAGACTTTTGAATCTTTCCTTTCAGTTCCAGATTGTCGTTGCCGACGAGTTTGCCGGTGACTTCCTTGACTTTGCCTTCGGCTTCTTCGAGACGACCCTTGGCTTGATCCTTGTTCATGGTGTGCTCCTAAGAATGATATTGATTGAGGGCAGTAGTGCCGAAAATGCAATCCGGCACATGGCGAGACTA
>PMIF01000182.1:6728-27503 GCA_003157035.1 Rhodocyclaceae bacterium | reverse complement strand
CCAAGCAGGCGTTTACCACGCTTGCCGACTATTATCGGGAGACCGCCGGCCTGCGTCTACTCGATCTACACCTGTATGACAGCTATGGCGAGCACGACCCGCGAGGCAAACTGCTCGGCGCCCTCGAAGATGCCGCACTCTCCGCTCGGGAACTGGCCATGTCCAGTGGCGAGCAACGGCTTCACCTGGTACACGCCGAAGACCTTTGCCGGGGCTTTGCCTCGGCCTGCGAGCAGGTCCGAGAATTGCCGCCGGGGCAGCAGCGCATCTACAGGCTACCTTCGGCGGCCCCGGTTTCGCTGCGGCAACTCGTGGCCGCCTTCAACGCCGCAAACCCCGCCAGACCGGTCCGCGTGCGCTGGGGTGCCCGTCCCTATCGACGCCGCGAGGTCTTTGAGCCTTGGGATGGCGCCGAGGTATTGCCCGGTTGGCAACCAAGCATTACGCTTGAAGCTGGCCTGCGCCGGCTTCGCCAGTACAGCCTATCAAAGCGGAAAGATTGATTGCGATCCAGCCGACCCTTGCATATTCTTCAATTTACTCGAATCATCGACCTTCCATCGCCATGACCGACCTAAACGACTTGCATCACCTGTTGCGGCAGTTCGAGGCCGGCCAATTGGAAACCAATGCCAAAAAGTTCGCCGATCTGCGCGGACACGAAATATTCCTGTATGGCGCCGGCAATATCGGCAAGCGGATCTACCATAGTCTGAGGGCGAACGATATCGCAGTAGCCGGATTCATCGACCGCAACTCGAACATCAATCTCCCCGATATTCCCGTGCCGGTTCACCTGCCCGACGACCCGTCACTGGCCTCGCGCCGGCCCTCTTGTACGGTCATCCTTTCAGGTCTGTTCCCGGTCTCAACCTGCAACGAAATCAAAGCCACTCTGGGCGCTATCGGCTTTCGCAATATCCATGCGATGCACGAAGTCAATTTCAGCCAGGTCAACAATGGCACCTTTCGTGAAGGCCTATTCAACAATGCCTACGATCGCATCGACCTGCTGGGCAAGGACCAGAAAAAGCTGGAACATGCGTTCTCCCTGTTTCATGACGAGGCCGACCGGGCCTTCTTCCTGCGCTACCTCAAGGCCCACTTGACCATGGACTACGTCCGTCTGGACGCGCCCCACGACATCGCCCTGCAATATCTGGCCCACGACATCCCCTGTACCAAAGACTACTCGATGCTCGTTGACTGTGGCGGTTACGACGGCGACACCTATCGCCAGTTGATCGCCGGTGGCCACGAGGTCAAGACCCTGGTCGCATTCGAGCCCCAGACCGATCTCTACCAGCGCTATGCCGCCAGCGTGCAGGCGAGTTCCAAGCCTCCGCAACAGGCCTTCCTGTTCCCGTGCGGCGTGCATTCGGAGACAACTCAATTGCGCTTTGCAACCTGCGCTGATGCCAAGTCGGCCGGCAGGCTCAGCGCCGGCGGCGAAGGCACGATACAGTGCGTCAAGCTGGATGAAGCGCTACAGGGCTTCGCACCGACCTTCATCAAGATGGACATTGAAGGCGCCGAGACCGCCGCACTGCGCGGCGCCACCGACCTGATCACGCGTCACGGCCCCCAGCTTGCCATCTGCGTCTACCACGGCCTCTCCGACCTTTGGGAGATACCGAACATCATCAGCAGCATGCGGACCGATTATCGCTACCATCTGCGCAGCTACAACTACATGGGGCTGGAAACAGTGCTCTATGCCTTTCCCGCCTCCGCCTATTAGTGCCGCCGCCCGAACCGAGGATATTGAATGAAAGCCGAATTCAAGGCCAACGTCGACCACAAGAGAACGCCTCTCGCAGAAGTCATCCCCCTGGCGCAACCGTTCACGGTGTACATTGAGGCCACGCGCTACTGCAATCTCAAATGTTTCTATTGCCTGCTGTCCACCCAGGACGACCAGGACGGCGCCCTCCACAAGCTCGGACTTGGCATCACCCACATGGATCAGGAGCGCTTCCCGACCCTGGTCGAACAACTGCAGCAGTTCCCGAAAGGCATCAAGCGGGTGGTGTTCTCGGGACTTGGCGAGCCTTTGATGAATCCGCATCTGCCGGACATGATCCGTCGCGTCGCCGACGCGCGGATCGCCGACCGCATCGAGGTCATCACCAACGGCCTGTTGATCACCAAGAAGAAGGCCGACGAGCTCATTCGATCCGGACTGACCAACATCAACATCTCGATCCAGGGTACGGACTCCGACCAATACGTCAGGAGTTGCCAGAAAGCCATCGATTATCCGAAATTGGTCGAGAACCTGACCTACCTGTACCAGAATCGAGGCGATATCAAGATCTACATCAAGGCCATCGACGCGGCTTTGCCATCGAAGGCGGTGCAAGAGAATTTCATCGCGACGTTTGGCAATATCGCCGATCGAATTTTCGTCGAGCACCTAGTGGTCATGCAACAACAGATGGACGATCTCAAGCTCATCGTTGACCCGACCAAGACCTTCTACAATGAAGAACTGGACCTAGACCGCAAGGTCTGCGGACAATCCTTCTATTTCCTGCAGATCGGCTGCGAGTTCGACACCTTCCCGTGTCCCGTTCCTGGTCTGCCCAAGACACTGTCCATGGGCAACATGAAGGAACAGTCACTGGTGGATATCTGGAACGGCAAGAAGCGGAGGCAGCACCTGATTACCATGCTACGTTTGGAGAAGGACAGCATTCCCGAATGCAAGGGCTGCACCTGCTTCAACGCTATCAATGATCCCCTGGAGAACCTGGATCGCGATACCGCCCGCTTGTTGCCCCGCTTCCTCTGAGCAGGCCGACCATGACTGCCGAAATCAAGCCCATCTACGGTATCGAGCGCATCCGCCTGGCAACTGCGGTGCCGCTGGAAACACCGTTCAGCGTGTTTGTCTTCCCCAGTACCTACTGCAACTTCAAATGCGTGTACTGTGCCCACGCTTTTTCTCCCGCGGAGCTCAAGGAGAAATACGGCCTGGAGCGGCAAAACATGTCGCTCGAAACCTTCGAGCATGTGCTAGTCCAGCTTGCCGAGTTCCCGCAACGTCTGAAGCTCCTCTCCCTCACTGGCCAAGGCGAGCCGCTCATGAACAAAAATATCGCCGCCATGGTGAGTATGGCCAAGAGGGCCAATGTGGCGGAGCGCATCGAAATCATCTCAAATGGTCGACTGCTCTCCCGCGAAATGGCGGACGCCCTCGTTGCCGCCGGCCTAGACTCACTGCGCATATCGCTACAGGGTTTGTCGGCCGAGAAGTACCGGACTATCGGTGGCGTGAAGCTTGCCTACGACAACTTCGTCGACAACATCCGCTATTACCATCGTCGCAAAGGCAATGCCGCGTTGTACGTCAAGATCATGGACGTGGCACTCGGACCGGGCGACGAGGCACGCTTCTATCAGCAGTTTGGCGACTGCAGCGACCGCATGTATGTGGAGCGCATGCTGCCCGCCTACGCTGGCGTGCCCCTAACCGATGGCATGCAGGTGGACTACGATCGCTACGGTCGCCGCATCGAGCAGCGCAAAGTCTGTCCGCTGCCGTTCTACATGCTGGGAGTGTTTCCGAACGGCGATGTCGAGCCCTGCGACACCATCTACAAGCCGGTGATTCTTGGCAATGTACATCACCAGCGTCTGCTTGAGATGTGGCAGGGCGACGTTCTGCGCAACTTCTGGCAGCAGCACCTGCGTGGCGACCGGCATGACAATGCGCGTTGTGCCAACTGCAACGCGCCGGACGATGTCTCGCACCCAGAGGATCTGCTCGACGCAGACGCTGCCGAGATCATGCGCCGTCTTGCCGACGGCACGCGGAAATAGCGGTGAAAGCCAAACTGATTTCCAACCAGACACCGGTCGGCGAGCGTTCGCATCTAGCTGACGAACTGCCACTGGCCACGCCCTATATGCTCCAGGTGTTCCCGGTATACGCCTGCAATTTCAAGTGCAACTACTGCATCTTCAGCGTGCCGAGGCATGATCGGGGCTATGTGTCGTCGCAGAAGATGCTCGATGTATCCCTTTATCGGAAGTGCATCGACGATCTTTCGGCTTTCCCCGACCGCCTGAGGATGCTGCGCTTCGCCGGCACCGGTGAGCCCCTGCTTCACCCCGACATTGCCGCTATGATCAGCTACGCCGCCCAAGCCAAGGTGGCGCAGTCCATAGACATCGTTACCAATGCTTCGCTGTTGGGCAGAAGACTGGCTGAGGACTTGGTCAGCGCAGGCACCAGCCGAATCCGGATATCGCTACAGGGCGTCAGCCGAGAACGGTATGGCGAAATCAGTGGAACTTTCGAAGACCTCGACGCTATCGTCGATAACGTCACTTATCTCTATGGCATACGCGGACAGACCGAGGTCTATGTGAAGATCATCGACTCTGCTCTCGACGCGCCGGCTGACGCGGAAAAGTTTCTTGCCCTGTTCGGCGACATCGCCGATGTGCTGTCGATCGAACACCTGCTGCCGGCGACCCCGCTCATCGATTACACGCGAGTTGCCGGGAAAGCGACGATGGCGCTTACCCAGAACGGCGCCGAGGTCACCGACAGCGATATCTGTCCTCAGCCGTTTTACATGCTGCAGCTGAATCCCGACGGCATGCTGGTTCCCTGTTGCGCGATGGAATCCCCGCTCACCATCGGCAATATCGCCGACAGCTCGATCGCCGGCCTGTGGAACGGCGAGGATCTCAAGCGCTTCCGGCGCCAGCACCTGGGTGGCAGACGGAGCGAAAACGCTGTCTGCAAAGGCTGCCAGCAGTTCAGATACGCAATGTTTCCAGAAGATGTTCTGGATGGGGCAGCCGATCGTCTGGCCCGTGTTTTTACTTGAGCAGTCCTGGCGCCGACTCAGGTAGCCCGCAAGGATGAGCAATGAAATGATGGCCCCGCAGAAGCGCATTCTCTTCATCGTGCCCTCGAGCCACTCAGGCATCACGGCCATTGCCAAGAATCTAGCCCGCTACAAGGAGATTCCCTACGGCGTACTATCCATCATCGCCTACGTCCACAAGCTCGCCCGCAGACCAGTGGCATTCCACGTGCTAGACCTGAACTTGCACGACGGTGACCTAGGGCAGCGCGTCCAGGACGCGATCGACGCGTTTTCCCCCGATATCATCGGGATTTCCGGCCTATTCACGTCGATGTTCAACCAGGTCCGCGACATCGCGGCAATCATCAAGTCGCATCGACCAAAGGCTTTGCTGATCGCCGGCGGCAACGTCGCCACCAACTGTGCCAACGAGCTCTTCAAGTACAACCCCTACCTCGACGCCGCCTGCTATTCGGAAGGGGAGATTCCAATGCTTGATCTTGTCAACGCCGACGATCCGAGCAAGCTCTTGGCGGCGCATCCTTCCTGGATGACGCGCGCCAAGATCGACCAAGGGCTGCCGGCCCGTGCCTCCTATGTCCAGAATCTCGACGACATTCCGCCCCTGGACTTTTCCTTGATCGAACTGTCCCGCTACGACAGCCGCTGTCGAACCAATAATCCGACCCGTAATGCCGAACGCGAGGGCACGCGTCTGCCCTTCATCACCAGCCGAGGCTGTCCGTTCAAGTGTGTGTTCTGCGCCGCCGGCTCACTCGCCGGAACCAAGGTCCGTTACATGAGCCCTGAGCGTGTCATCGCCGACATGCGACTGGCAAAAGAGCGCTTCGGCATGAGCAAGATCGTCATCAACGACGATCAGGCACTGCTACGCAAGGACAAGGCCAAGCGAATTCTTTCCGGTATCGCCGAACTGGGACTGACACTTGAGTACCCGAGCGGCCTGAACGTCAAGTTCATCGACGAGGAATTGGCACGGCTCTTCAAAGCCGCAGGCCTCGACGTCGCCAATCTGGCCATCGAGTCGGGTTCCGAGCGGGTGCTGACCGACATCATCGACAAGCCGCTCAAGATCAAGGATATCCGCCCGGTAGTCGAGATGCTGAGGAAACAGGGCTTGCTTATCCACGGCTTCTTCATTTTCGGCTTTCTTGGCGAAACTCGCGAAGATCGTGAGGCGACGATAGCGCTGATCAAGGATGTCGGCTTCGACTGGGCCAGCATCTATGCCGCCGCTCCCATACGTGGCAGCCGGCTCTATCAAATCTGTGTCGACAAGGGCTACATCACCGATGACAGCGACTTGCTAAGTACCAACATCTACGAGTCGCACATCCGTACCTCCGACGAAGATCCCGAGTACATCACCCGGTTCGTCTATCAAGTCAATCTGGATGTCAACTTCATAAGCAACTATCGTCTTCGCATCGGCGACTACGACACGGCGATCGCCTATTTCGACAATGTCGTCAAGAATCACCCCGGCCACGCCTTCGCCCACCGCCAGTTAGCCAAAGCGTTTGAAGCCAAGGGAGCGAACGCCGAACGGCGCGACCAGCACCGACGGCGATTCGAGGAGATCGTGGCCAGCGACCCCGAGTGGGCGGCCCATTCCCGTGATTTCCAACTCATCTGAGCAGCTGTCCATGGGGCCGGCCATGGCCACCTTAGCCACGTACCGGCGACAGCCATGATCAAGGTATTGCATGTGACTGCCCATCTTGGCGGCGGCGTCGGCCGGGCGCTTGCCGGTCTCGTGCGCGCATCGTCGCGGCGCCCGGATGGCATCGTCCATGACGTGGTCTGCTTGGAGAGGCCCAAGAATCGTCAGTTTGCCGATCAATTGACGGCCGCCGGGGGCAGCCTCACTATTTGCCCGACACACGACGATCTCAACGCTCGGATTCTCGATGCCGACATCGTCCAGCTGGAGTGGTGGCACCATCCGGCGCTGGCCCGCTGGATGTGCCACGGCGAGTTGCCGGCAACCCGCCTGATCGTCTGGAGCCACATCTCCGGCCTGATGCCACCGGTCATTCCGCCTGCATTTGCGCTCTATCCCCATCGTTTTCTATTCACTTCGCCATGCTCCTGGGAACACCCGGATCTGCGCGCGTTAAGGGACAGTGCCGAGGGAAAGATTGATGTCGTCTTTAGCGCCGGCGGCTTTGACGACCTGCCGCCCCCGTCTGACCGCAAGGACCGTCACGCACCCCAGTTTGGCTACCTCGGCACACTGAACTTCGCCAAGCTGCACCCAGACATCCTCGACTTTCTGGCGGCCGTCCGCCTGCCCGAATTTCGCCTGACACTGGTCGGCGATCCGACCTGTGCGGCTGAACTGTCAACCCAAGCCGTATCCCGTGGACTAGCCGGCCGGCTCGACTTTCGCGGCTATCGAGCGGATGTCGGCGCCGAACTGGCCGATTTCGACGTCCTGGTCTACCTACTCAACCCGTTGCATTATGGAACCACCGAGAATGCGTTGCTCGAAGCAATGGCCATGGGCGTTGTGCCCGTCGTACTCGATAATCCTGCAGAACGACATCTGGTCGCCCACGGCCAAACTGGACTGATCGTCAACGACCCGCCCGGTTTTGCCGATGCCATCGAATGGCTTGCCCATCACCCGGAAGAGCGGCAACGTCTCGCCGCCAACGCCGCCAAGACGGTTCGCAAGCGCTTCTCCACAACCCTGGTCGCTGATCAGCTAGACAGGCACTATCGCGCAGTACTCATGGAAGAAAAACGCAGCTATGACTTCCGCCCGATCTTCGGCGGCGAGCCGGCCGACTGGTTTCTCGCCTGCCAGGGACAAGAAGCGTGGCGCTTTTCGGACCAGGAACTCCCGCCTGCCCCTGTTGGCCCACACTTCCTGTACGAGGCAACCAAGAGTTCCGTTTTCCACTACCTCAACGAATTTCCCGACGACAAGCGTCTCACGAAATGGGCGCAGCAATTGCAAGCCCCCCGGGCCTAGAGTGGACGGGAATGGCCAGTAGGCCGATCGGCGTTTATGCACCGGGCCCAATTGGGAAGCCATTTGCGTAGCCGCGGGCAGGTAGTTGGGGNNTGGGGCGGCTCAAGTTGGAATTGGGCCCGCTTGCAGTGGCAGTTCCAGGCCATGGCCTGGCCGGGCTCGCCCTACGATGCTTCGATGCGCTGACGCCTAGCCCAGCCCCTGTGTTGCCGCGATCCCAAGGAGAACATCCGATGAAAATGCCTATCGAGGCCCCCAAGGCCCAACTGCCCGAGCTGGGTGCCCTGCCCATGGACGTCGTGATGAACTTTGCCGTCCACAAGTACTGGGGAGTGAGCGACCCGGTGCGCTTCAAGGCCTTGCTTGACGAGGCGTGCAGCCTGGTGACCTCCGGCCACTTCTTGGGTGACAACCTGTTCACCTGGGGCCGCAACAACTCGCTGTTTGAAGACAAACCCTTCGTCCAGGCCTGGCAATCCAACTTGCAGAACGACGCTGATCAGGCGATTGCCTGGCGTCGCTACATCCTGGCCTGTGCGGCCTTTCACTGCGCGCAGCTCGAAGGCGACTTCGCCGAGTGCGGGGTCTACACCGGCTCGGGCATCAAGACCGTGATGGACTACATGGGCGGCACCGCCTTCAGCAAGACGTTTTGGGGCTACGACACCTTTGACTACAACCCGGTGGCCGGCCACAAGTTCGCCGGTCAGGAAGAGGGCCTTTTCGACAAGGTGCAGGAGCGATTTGCCAGCTACCCGCAGGTCAAGCTGATCAAGGGCCTGATCCCCGATTCATTTGCCCTCGGCTGCCCAGAGAAGCTGGCCTACCTGCACATCGATCTGAACAATGTCGAGGGCGAGATCGCCGCGCTGGAGGTGCTGTTTGACAAGGTGGTGCCTGGCGGTATGGTCATCCTCGATGACTACGAGTGGGCCGGTATCTACCGCCCGCAAAAAGCCGCTGAAGACCCCTGGTTCTACGCCCGCGGCTACCGCGTGTTTCCGCTGCCCACGGGACAAGGGTTCGTGATCAAGCGCTGAACGCGACAGATGCGCCGACAGCCAAGTTGAGCAACTGTGCCAGTTGCACGGGGCGGCGCCCCGTCGGTCAATTACCCCACCCCCCATAGGTGCATTACCCGCCCCGCGACCGCGTCCTGGCGATTTTGCCGGAAGCCAACACAGCGGAACACGCTTGCGCTAATCTGTTGCTGCATTGCAACGGGAGAATTCCATGACCGAAGCCCTTGAAGGTCTTGCCGACATCCTGGCGCGCCATGGCTGCGATGGTACGCGGCTGATGCAGATCCTGCGCGAAACCCAGGAAGTGCTAGGCTGGCTGTCGCCGTCGACGCTAACCGAAATCGCCCGCTCGATCGGCTGGCCGAGAGCCAAAGTCGAAGGTGTGGCGGGCTTCTACAGCTTCTTCCATACAGAGCCGATGGGCCGCTACCGCGTGCTGTGGAGCGACAACATCACCGATCGCATGCTCGGCAGCCGCGAGCTGATGCAGGCCATGTGCCAGAGCCTGTGGCTCGAACCGGGTCGCGTTTCCGAAGATGGACTGGTGTCCGTGGATACCACCTCCTGCACCGGCATGTGCGACCAGGGACCGGCGGTGCTAGTCAATTACCGCGCCATCACGCGCATGACGCCTGAGCGCGTCGACCGGATGGCCGAGCTCATACGCGCTGAAACGCCTCTCGCCGAATGGCCGACCGAATGGTTCCATGTCGAGGACAACGTCCGGCGTGCCGACATCCTGCTCGACAATACCTTGCGTCCGGGCGAGGCGCTGAAAGCGGCGCTGGCGCGCGAAGCCGAAACCGAGACGGCCGCCAACGCCCGTTCCTGGCGCGAAGGCGTCCACACCGACACCCTCGGCCCGTCGGCGGTGCTCGAGGAAATCAAGAAATCGAACCTGCGCGGGCGTGGTGGCGCCGGCTTCACTACCGGCCTGAAGTGGGAGGCCTGCCGGCATGCGCCGGCCGACCAGCGCTTCGTCGTCTGCAATGCGGACGAAGGCGAGCCTGGTACCTTCAAGGACCGCGTACTGCTGACGCGCCAGGCCGACCTCGTCTTCGAGGGCATGACCGTTGCCGGCTATGTGATCGGCGCCAAGAGAGGCTATGTCTACCTGCGCGGCGAGTACCGCTACCTGCTCGAGCCACTGAACGAGATCCTGTCCCGCCGGCGCGACATGAACCTGCTTGGTGAGTCGATTCTCGGCCGCGCCGGCTTCGACTTCGACATCGAGGTGCATCTGGGCGCCGGGGCCTATGTCTGCGGCGAGGAATCGGCACTCATCGAGTCGCTCGAGGGCAAGCGCGGCGTTCCGCGCAACCGGCCGCCCTATCCTGTTACCCATGGTTTCCTCGGCAAACCGACCATCGTGAACAACGTCGAGACCTTTGCCGCCGCAGCGCTCGTTGCCGCCAGGGGCGGCGAGTGGTACCGCGCCATCGGCACCTCGAAGTCGACGGGAACGAAGCTGCTCTCCGTTTCTGGCGACGTTGCCCGACCGGGCATCTACGAATATCCGTTCGGCGTCACCGTGCAACAAGTGCTGGACGACGCCGGCGCGGCGAACGCCCAGGCCGTTCAGGTCTCCGGTCCCTCCGGCCTGTGCGTCGCCGACAACGAGTTCGGCCACCGCATCGCTTTCGAGGAGATCCCGACCGCCGGCGCCTTCATGGTCTTCAACAAGGACCGGGACATGTTCGACGTGGCACAGAACTTTGCCCAGTTCTTTGCCCACGAATCTTGCGGCTTCTGCACACCTTGCCGTGTCGGAACGACGTTGCTGAAGAACCTGATGGACAAGATCGGCCGTGGCCACGGCACCCAGGTCGACGTCACCGAAATTCGCCAGATCGCCGACCTGATGCAGGCGGCAGCGCACTGCGGCCTCGGCCACACGGCGTCACGTCCTTTGCTCGATACATTGAAGAAGTTCCGCCCGGCTTACGAGCGACGGCTGCAGTCGCTCCGCTTCCAGCCCGCCTTCGACCTCGACGGCGCACTAGCCCAGGCCCGGCAGATGACCGGCCGCGACGACAGCGGCGCCCACCTGGAGAACGCAGAATGAGCAATACCTTCACTGTCGACGGCCAGGAAGTCCCCTTCGAACCCGGTCAGACGGTCCTGCAGGCGGCACTCACCGCTGACGTCTTCATACCTCACCTGTGCTACCACCCGGAATTCCGCCCCCACGGCAGCTGCAAACTGTGCACGGTCGAGGTCAATGGCCGGCCGGCGACCTCCTGCACCTTGCCGGCGGCTGCTGGCATGGAAATCGAAAGCAATACGGCCGAGATCATGGCCAAGCGGCGCATGCTGCTACAGATGCTGCTGGTCGAGGGCAACCACTTCTGCCCTTCCTGCGAGAAAAGCGGCAGTTGCAAGCTGCAGGCCCTGTGCTACGCGCTCGGCGTCATGAGCCCGCATTTCGATCAGTTCTATCCCGACCGACCGGTCGATGCCTCGCATCCGGAGATGCTGCTCGACTTCAACCGCTGCATCCTGTGCGAACTGTGCATCCGGGCCAGTGCCGAGGTTGACCAGAAGAACGTCTTTGCCCTCTCCGGTCGTGGCATCACCAAACATCTGATCGTCAATGCCGAATCGGGCCGTCTGGCCGACACCAACTTCGCGCCCAGCGACAAGGCGGCCCAGGTCTGTCCCGTCGGAGTGATTTTGAGGAAGCGCAGGGGCTTTGCGGTGCCGATCGGCAGCCGGCCCTACGACGCCCAGCCGATCAGCGACCAGGCCGAGCGATTCAAGCCCGTGGTCAAGGAAGGGAGCTGACAATGGATGCCCCGGTAAAGAAGAAGCTGCGCGTCGCCACCACCAGTCTGGCAGGATGCTTCGGTTGTCACATGTCCTTTCTCGACATCGACGAGCGCATCCTGCCCCTGCTCGAACTGATCGAGTTCGATCGCTCGCCGCTGACCGACATCAAGCACTGCGGTCCGTGCGACATCGGCATCATCGAGGGCGGCATCTGTAACGCCGAGAACGTGCACGTGCTGCGCGAATTCCGGCATCAGTGCAAGATCCTGATCGCCATCGGCGCCTGTGCCGTGAATGGCGGCCTGCCAGCCCAGCGCAACCATCTCGACCTGCGCGACATCCTGGAAGAGGTGTATCACACCGACCCTGGAGTGGCGCGCGGGGGCATTCCCAACGACCCGGAGCTGCCTTTGCCGCTCGACAAGGTGCATCCGATCCACGAGGTGGTGAAGGTCGATTACTTCCTGCCCGGCTGCCCGCCGTCCGCCGACGCGATCTGGAAGTTCCTTACCGACCTGATCGCCGGTCGCACACCGGTCATGGGCCACGGCCTACTCCAATATGATTGAAAGAAACGAGGCGCCCTCATGAGCTTCGAACTAGAAACCGCCCGCCATCCAGAGACGCTTCGCCGCGTCGCCATAGACCCCGTCTCGCGCGTCGAAGGCCACGGCAAGGTCACCATCCTGCTCGACGACGACAACAAGGTGCATCAGGTGCGCCTGCACATCGTCGAATTCCGCGGCTTCGAGCGCTTCATCCAGGGCCGCCCCTACTGGGAAGTGCCGGTCATGGTGCAGCGCCTGTGCGGCATCTGCCCGGTCTCGCACCACCTGGCGGCCTCCAAGGCGCTGGACATGATGCTCGGCGTGACCCTGACGCCGACCGCGGAGGCCATCCGCCGCTTGATGCACTACGGCCAGATCCTGCAATCGCACGCGCTGCATTTCTTCCATCTTGCCTCGCCGGACCTGCTGTTCGGCTTCGGATCGGATCCGGCCCGCCGCAACATCGTCGGCGTCATCGCCGCGGCGCCGGAGACGGCCAAGAAGGGCGTGTTTCTGCGCAAGTACGGCCAGGAGATCATCCGCATGACCGCCGGCAAGCGTGTGCATGGCACCGGTTCGGTACCCGGCGGAGTAAACAAGTCGCTCGCGGTCGAGGAGCGTGACCTCCTGCTCAAGGATATCTATCAGATGATCGCCTGGAGCCGCGAGGCGGTGCACATCATCCGCGGCCTGTTCGAGAACAACCTCGCCGAGTACAACGCCTTCGGCCGCTTCCGCTCGCACAGCATGAGCCTGGTGCGCGCCGACGGGGCGATGGATCTCTACCACGGCGGCCTGCGCGCGCGCCAAGCCGACGGCACGCTTCTCTTCGACCACTTCGACTATGGCCGCTATTGGGACGTGATCAGCGAGGACGTCAAGCCGTGGTCGTACATGAAGTTCCCCTTTCTCAAGATCCTGGGCGCCGATGACGGCTGGTACCGCGTCGGTCCGCTCGCCCGCATCGTCAATTGCGACTTCATCCCGACGCCGCTGGCCGACCGCGAGCGCCAGGAATTCATCGCCTTCGACAACGGCAGCGCCACCGGCGCCACGCTGGGCTACCACTGGGCGCGCATGATTGAGATGCTGCACGCCGCCGAGGCGATCAAGGACCTGCTGCACGACGACAACCTCCTCGGCAAGGAGCTGATGGCGACGGGCACCCGCCAGGAACGTGGCGTTGGCGTCATCGAGGCGCCGCGCGGCACACTGATCCACCATTACCGCGTGAATGAGAACGACGAGGTGGAGCGAGCGAACCTGATCGTCTCGACCACGCACAACAATCAGGCGATGAACGAAGCCATCCGCCGGGTGGCGGTGCAATACCTCGACGGCCAGGAGATCACCGAAGGATTGCTCAACCACATCGAAGTCGCCATCCGCGCCTTCGATCCGTGTCTATCCTGCGCAACCCACGCCTTGGGCAAGATGCCGCTCGAGGTCGAGCTGATCGATGCGGCAGGCAAGGTCGCCGACAGCAAGAGCCGCAACCGTTGAGCGCGACAGTCCTGATATTCGGCTGGGGCAACCCCAGCCGCGGCGACGACGCGCTCGGGCCACTGTTCGTCGAACGCATCGAAGCGCTGGCGCTACCCGGCGTCGAGTGCCTGACTGACTTTCAACTCCAGGTTGAGCATGCGCTCGACCTGGAGGGGCGGCAGCGCATCCTCTTCGTCGACGCCAGCGTCGCTGCCGAGACACCATTCACGGTCACGCGCATTGGCCCACAAAAGGACGCCAGCTTCACCAGCCACGCGATGTCGCCGGAGTCCGTACTTCAGGTCTACCGCGACCTGCAGCACGACGACCCGCCGCCGGCATGGCTGCTGGCCATCCGCGGCGAGAAGTTCGAACTCGGCGAACCGGTGTCAGCCAAGGCAGCCGTCAATCTTGCCGCTGCCGTGGCCTGGGCCCGCGCCTGGCTGGCTTGATCAAAGAGCCGGGTCCGGCACGAATCCACTAGGAAACGGCTGCGGCCGCGACGGACGCGAGCCGCTGACAATGCCGCGCGCCACCAGGTTGTCGTAGGAATCGTAGTACAGGGCCACCACTTCGGCAGGCTGTTCGCTGGCACGGCGAAAGTCGGTATAGCGGACGGATGAATCCAGCCGTTCACCGTGCCCCGTACCCAGACGCTGCTCCTGCGCTTCGAAGCGTCCGCGCCCGGCCAGTTCTCCTGCCGCCGCTGCGCTCTTGGCCAGCGGCGCTGGCGCCAAGTCCATGCGCAGCGGCGGCTCGAGATATTCGCGATAGAGCGCGACGCCGATGACGCCGACGTTGTCCGGCCGGCCGCTGCGCGCAGCATACGAATCGGGCAGCCTGGTGAAGTAGAAGGCGGCCACATCGTCCATGCTCTTGCGCCAGCCGACTATCTCGCTGCGCTGCCAGCCATCGAAGACGTAGCCGGTCTGGCCGGTCGCAGCCGTCTCGCCGCTGATGGCATTGACGCCATCCACCGAAACGACCGCCATCACGCGGCCGGCCGAACGATTGCTGATCTCGATCGCGTAGCGGTTGCCGGGTCGGCCGGCGATATAGCGACGCCCCTGGTAGGAATAGGTTTGCAGGCGTTCGCCGGTATTGCGATCGATGACGGCAATGTCGGCGAGCGTGGCCGCAGTAGTGGCGAAACTGGCCGTCGCCAGTACAACAGCCAAAAGGGAAGTCAGCAGTTTCATGTCGATCTCCTGGTTGAAGGTTTGCATTCCTGCAAACGAGGAGAACGAAGAAACGGGGTTAAGGTCCCTGCAGGTCTACAGGCAACGGGTAATCCGGATAGGCGCGACGAAATGCCGCCAACTGCTCACGTAGCGCATCCAACTGGCCTTGGTTCTTGAGGCGCCGGATGTCTTCCAGCCAGATCTCGGGCGAACGCAACGCACTGTCTGCCCGTTGCAGTTCCAGCTTCGCTGCCGGCGCGGCAGGACGCGCCGCCGAGAGCGCAGCGGCCGGGGCGGCAGCGGCACCGGCTGGGGCCGGCGCAGGTGGGGCAATGGCGCGCAAACCCTGCTCCGCCGCTGGCGCCACTTCTTCTCGCATCCGGCCTTCGCCGCTCACCGGCGCGGTTGGCTTGGCCAAAGGCAGTGCCGGCGACGCGCCCCGCTTCTTTGCCAATGTCGGTTCCGGGGTCGGCAGTGCAGCGGAGCGCTCTGCCTGTGCCGGCGGGGCGCGCAACTCCGGCATCGGCGGCGCGGCAACCGGCGCGGCAACCGGCGCGGCAACCGGCGCGACGGCCGGCAGAAGATCCGGCTGGTCGCGCTCGGCGACCAGGATTACCGAAATGCTCAGGACGACGGTTGCCGCCACGCCCATCGGCGCCAGCCAGCCGAACCATGCCGGGCGCTGCCGCACCGGCACAGTCACCAACTCGCGCCGGGCGGCGGCGAGGATGCGGGCATCCAGGGTAGCCGGCGGTTCCTCGCTCGCGCCCAGGCAATAGAGCGACGACAGAGACGGGTCGCGTTCGTCGCTCATTGCCATTCTTTCAGCTCGGCCCGCAGTTTCGCCAGCGCATAGCGCAGGCGGCTCTTGACGGTCTCGCGGCCGGTTCCGGTGGCATTGGCAATTTCTTCAAGCGTCATTTCGCCCTCCTCGACCAGCAGGAACACCTCGCGCTGGGCGGCCGGTAGCGCACCGATCGCCGCCACCAGCTGCTCGGCCAGGTCGCGCCGCTCCAGCAGGCGCTCCGGCAGCTGGTCCGGCGAAGCGGCAGGATCAATGCACAAGCCGTTCGGACAGTCTTCATCATGGTCATCGTAGCTCGCCAACACCTCCTGCGCCTGCCGCCCCATGGCCCGCCAGTGATCGACCAGCCGATTGTGGGCGATACGAAACAACCAGGTGGAGAACTTCGCCGCCACCTCATAGTTCTTGCGCGCGCCAATCACTCGCAGCCAAATGTCCTGATACAGTTCTTCGGCAACTGCGGCATCGCCACACTGATGCCGCAGGTAGCGGAACAGCCGGCTGCGCCAGCGGCCGTAGAGCGCATCGAATGCCGTCGCCTGGCCCGCCTGGTAGGCGAGCATCAAGGCTTCATCGCTCGCTGGTTCGGCCATGCCGCCTGCCATGCTGCGTGAACGAGTGTCGCCTCGATTCGGGGTCACGGTGCATCGAGAACTTTCGGCTCCGCGGACGACTGCTTGAGAAAATCCTCGACGACATCGGCCGCCAACGGCCTGCTGAAGTAATAGCCCTGGATCAGATCGCAACCCAGATAACGCAGGAACGAATACTGCGCCTCGGTCTCGACGCCTTCAGCAACCACTTCGAGACCCAGGCTGTGCGCCAGGGCAATGGTGGCTGAACAGATGATGGCATCGTTGTGGTCGGATTCGATGTCGCTGACGAACGACCGATCCAGTTTCAGGCGTTGGATCGGCAGCAGTTTGAGGTAGGCGAGCGACGAATAGCCGGTACCGAAATCATCGATGGCCAGCGTCACGCCCAGCTCGCGCAAGCGGCGAAGAATGCCGATCATGGCTTCGGGGTTCTCCATAGCCACGGACTCGGTGATTTCAAGTTCAAGATCGGCGGCACGGACGCCATGAACCGCCAGCAATTGCTCGATCCATGGAATCAGGTCATCCTGCTTCAACTGGCGGGCAGATAGATTGACCGCCATGCGCACGCCGGTCCAGCCCTGACTGTTCAGCCACCAGAGCTGCCGACAGGCGGCATCGAGCACCCAACGCCCGAGCGGCTCGATGAGCCCGCTTTCTTCGGCCAGCGGAATGAACTTATTCGGCGGGATCAGGCCGCGCTGCGGGTGCTGCCAGCGCGCCAGTGCCTCGAGACAAACCGTGCGGCCGCTGGAGGCATCGACCTGCGGCTGATAATGCAGCAGCAGTTGACCGTCGTCGATTGCCCGCCGCAGGGCGCCTTCCAGGTCGGCACGCTCCGCCGCCGCCTCGTTCATGCTCGGGGCAAAGAACTGGAAGTTGGCCCGCCCCAACGACTTGGCGTGATACATGGCCATGTCGGCATTCTTCAGCAGCGTGTCGACATCGGCACCATCGTTGGGAAAGACACTGATACCGATGCTCGGCGTCGAACGCAGCTCGCGACCGGCAATGCCGTAAGGCTTCGACAAATGGCGCAGGATCTTGCCGGCCAACGAGGAAATCTGCCCGACGTTGCCATCGGCTATGTCCGTCATGACGATGACGAATTCGTCGCCGCCGAAACGCGCCACCACGTCGCTATCCCGAACGCTGGCACGCAGGCGTTGACCGACCTCGATCAGCAAGCGGTCACCCATGGGGTGGCCAAGGCTGTCGTTGATTGCCTTGAAGCGATCGAGGTCGATGAACAATACCGCCAGGCAGCGATCGTCGCGACGGGCCAGCGCCACCGCCTGATCGAGGCGCTGATGGAGACTGAAGCGGTTGGCCAGACCGGTCAGCGTGTCGTGGTGGGCCAGATGCAGGATCTGCCGCTCGGCGTCCTTGCGCTCGGAAATGTCGGTAAAGCTGCCGATGTAGTGGGTGATCCGGCCCTGTTCGTCGTGCAAGGTTGAAATAGTCAGCCACTTCGGATAACAACTGCCATCCTTGCGCTTGTCCCAGATCTCTCCTTGCCAGCCACCCTTGGCATTGATCGACGACCACATGTCTTCGTATTCCGCGTGCGACGTCCGGCCGGCAGAGAGGATGCGCGGATTTTGGCCACGCACCTCAGCGTCGCTATAGCCGGTCAAGCGGGTAAAGGATTCGTTGATCGAAACGATGCGATTCTGCGCATCGGTGACCACAATGGCCTCGCCGCTATGTTCAAAGACGTTGGCCAGCAGACGCAATTGTTCCCGCGTGCGCTTCTCGGTATCGATATCCGCGGAGCCACCGCAAATCTTCGCCGGGGCACCATCGATGCCCGGCACGAAGCGAAAATGAATCACGTACCAGCGGCAGATGCCGTCACCGCAAAACATTCGTGCCTCGGCAACAAAGACGCGTTGGCGATTGCCCTCGGTAACACAGGCATCGACGCCGCTCATCAGACTCTGGACGTCATCCCGGTGCAAGATCTCAGCGGTAAACCGCTCGACGCTGACCGAGTAGGAACCGATAAGATCCGCGCTCGTCTTCAATAGCGCATACAAGCTGTCATTGCAAAGCAACTGCTTGCTGGCAATGTCGTACTCCCAGTAGGCCAACCGCGCCATTGCCATGGCGTCGCTGAGATGCGATTCGCTGATCCGCAGGCGCTCGTTCTGGGCCAGAAGGTCCGCCCTCGCCGCCCGGGCGATCAGCCAGGCCGCTCTTAGTTGGCGATGGAGCAACCAGGCACTGAGCAGGACGACAAATATCGCCGCGCCGGTGGCAAACATATTGACCACCGCGCCCTGCCTTGCCTCACGATAGCCGGACCAGGCGAGAAAGGCGAACGTCACCGCTGTCACGAGCACCAACACAGTCAGGATGACTGCGCTCTTGCGGCTGTAACCGTCGGAATTGAGGGTGTCCAAGATCTTGCCTACGTGTTGGACTGTGTATTTTGAACCCATTTCCCGCCTATCGGGACAAGTACACGCGCGGCAACACAACGCCTGCCGCTTTGCAACAACGGCTTCGGTACAATGACCCTGAGCCAACGAGCCGCTCTATCGCGGAATCAGCGCTGGCCCTGCCACCTTCGCGCTGCGGCCGGCCCCGCCCAATCAGTCATAACCATGGACAACATCATGGAATTCATCGAAAACAAGACTTACGACGAAATCGCAGTCGGCGACACCGCCACGCTGGTACGCACGTTGCGCCCGGAAGACATCCAGATGTTCGCCGTCCTTTCCGGCGACTTCAACCCAACCCACGTCGACGCCGATTACGCGCGCTCGTCGCAATTCCGCGAAGTCGTCGCCCACGGCATGTGGGGCGGCGCGCTGATTTCCAACGTCCTCGGCACGCAGTTCCCCGGGCCGGGCACGATCTATTGCAACCAGACGCTGCAGTTTCCGCGTCAGGTACGCGTCGGCGACACCATCACGGTTGCAGTCACCTGCCAGCGCAAGTTCGATCACAACCACCACCTCATTTTCGACTGCCAATGCGAGAACCAGGACGGCGAAAGAGTGATCCACGGCACGGCCGAAGTCGAGGCGCCGACCGAAAAGATCCGTCGCCCAAAGATAATCCTGCCCGAACTGAGGTTGACCGAAACCAAGAAGGCGCGCTACGAACACTTGTTGGAAATCACCCGCGGCCTGACGCCGATCGTCATGGCGGTGGCCCATCCCTGCGACGCCGAGTCGCTCAAGGGCGCGTTGCTGGCCCGCGATCGGGGTCTGATCGAACCGATTTTGGTCGGGCCGGAGGAGAAGATCCGCAGCTTGGCTGAACAGTTGGGGCTCGAACTCACCGGCTGCAGAATCCTCAATGTCCCGCACAGCCACGCGGCGGCCGAATCGGCCGTATCCCTGGCCAGGGAGGGTCAGGTCGAAGCATTGATGAAAGGTTCGCTGCATACCGACGAACTACTGTCGGAAGTGGTGGACAAGGCAACGGGCTTGCGCACCGCGCGGCGTATCAGCCACGTCTTCCTGATGGACGTGCCCACCTATCCGCGCCCACTCATGATCACCGATGCCGCCGTCAATGTCAGCCCGTCGCTAGAAGACAAGGTGGATATCGTGCAGAACGCCATCGACCTTGCCCTTACGCTGCGTATCGCCGAGCCGAAAGTGGCGTTGCTGGCGGCGGTGGAAACAGTCAATCCGAAAATGCAGGCGACCCTGGATGCCGCCGCCTTGTGCAAGATGGCCGACCGTGGCCAGATCAAGGGCGGCATCCTCGACGGCCCGCTCGCCTTCGACAATGCCATTTCGGTTGCCGCGGCGCGCACCAAAGGCATCCGCTCGGTCGTCGCCGGTCAGGCCGACATCCTGCTGGTACCCGACATCGAATCCGGCAACATGCTGGCAAAACAGCTCGAATACCTGGCCGATGCTTTGTCCGCCGGCATCGTGCTCGGCGCCCGGGTACCGATCGTGCTCACCAGCCGCGCCGATTCGGCCGAATCGCGCACCGCCTCGACGGCCATTGCCGTCGTCATCGCCCACGCCAAGCGCAGGAAGGTGTGACGCCGTGGCCGACGTTATTCTGACGCTCAACGCCGGTTCCTCATCGATCAAGTTTGCCCTGTTCGCCAAGCAGATGCCGGTGCCGGACCGGCCGGAACTGTCCGGGCAGATCGACGGTATCGGTGCCCGCCCGCATATCAAGGCCAAGGATGGCGCCGGCCGCTCACTCGACGATGTTGACCTGCAGCTCGGCCCCGATGGCCAGCACCGGGCGGCGCTTGGCTTTCTCACCGACTGGCTGCACACTCACGATGCCGACTGGCGCATCGTCGGCATCGGCCACCGGGTAGTGCACGGTGCCCAGCGCTTTTCGCGGCCGATGGTGCTCGACCCGGCGACCCTGGAAATNNCAGGTCGCCTGCTTCGACACCGCCTTTCACCGCACGCAACCGGAAGTCGCCCAGCAATTCGCCATACCACGGCGGATCACGGCCCAGGGGGTGCGCCGCTACGGCTTCCACGGCCTCTCTTACGAGTACATCGCCGACGTGCTGCCCAACCATCTGGGCTATCGCGCCGACGGCCG
>PMIF01000182.1:0-6712 GCA_003157035.1 Rhodocyclaceae bacterium | reverse complement strand
TGCTCTACAAGGAATCCGGCCTGCTCGGCGTTTCCGGCGTCTCGCAGGACATGCGCGAACTGCTGGAATCGGATCGCCCCGAAGCGCGCGAAGCAATCGATCTCTTTTGTTACCGCATTGTCAGGGAGATCGGTTCCCTGGCAGCCGCCTTGCGCGGCCTCGACGGTGTGGTCTTCACTGGTGGCATCGGCGAACACGCAGCACCGATCCGCCAGCGCGTTTGTGCCGCCTGTAGCTGGCTCGGCATCCAACTCGATCCGGCGGCCAACGACGGCAATAGTTTGCGCATCTCCACCGCGGACAGCGCCGTCGACGTGCTGGTGTTGCCCACCAACGAGGAATGGATGATCGCCCGGCACACGGCGGATCTGATCGGGTGAAGGACGCGCCAGCGCACTTGCTCATCTTGGCCGCCGACGATGGTGACGCCGAAGTCTTGACGGCGCAGTTCGCCGATGGCGCAGACGGCTTGCAACACCTGCGGGTTACCGACGCCAGTGCTCTGCGCGCGGCGCTACGCGGTCGGACCTGGGATGCCGTGCTTTATGTCCATGGTCTGTCCGGACTCACGGCCCAAGGGGTGTTGAAAGTCCTTCACGGCCAGGAGATCGACCTGCCGCTGATCATCATCGCCGAGCCGGCCGACGAAAAAGCTGCCGTCCGCGCCATGCGCGCCGGCGCCCACGACGTCGTCTCGCGCGACCGACTGGAACGCCTGGTGCCGGCGGTCGAACGGGAAATGCGCGAAGCGCGCCACCGCGCCGATCATCGGGCAACGCTAAACATGGTCCATGACAGCGAAGCGCGATTTCGCGGCCTCGCCGGCAGCCTGCCGGGCATGGTCTTCCATTTGCAGCGCGACCGCAGCGGCGAGTTCCGTTTTCTCTATGCCAGCGAAGGCAGCGACCGCCTGTTCGGCGCCAAGCAGCATGAATTCCTCGCCTCGGCAAAGAAGTTCCTCGACGCTTTCGACACTGACAGCCGGCGCGCCCTCGAAGCCGTGCTCACTGCCTCCGCAGCCACCGGCACGCCGCTCGACTGGACCGGTCGTCTGCGCGGCCGCGGCCGGGCGAAATGGGTGAACCTGCGCTCCATTCCGCAGCGCACGGAAGATGGCAGCGGCGTAGTAAACTGGCAGGGCATCGCCACCAACGTCAGCGACATCAAGGAGACGGAAGCGGCATTGCGCGCTTCCCGCGAGCAGCTGTCGGAGTTGTCGTTTCACCTCGAGGCAGCGAAGGAAGAGGAACGCGAGCGCATCGCCCGCGACATCCACGACGATCTCGGCAGCATTCTGGTGCGGCTGAAGATCGAGGCATCGCTCCTCGCCGGCAAGCTGCCGACCGGCCCGCCCTTGCTGCGCGACAAGGCCTTGTCGATCGAGGGACTGCTCGACCAGGCAATGGCCACGGCCAGTCGCGTCGCCCGCGAGTTGCGCCCCGGCATCCTGAAGGAGTTCGGCCTGCCCGCCGCCATCGAATCGCTGGTAGAGGATTTTTCGCAATCCTGCGGCGTCAACTGCCGGGTGCAATGCGACGACGATCTCGATCCCGACGCCGACACTTCGCTGGCGCTGTTCCGCATCGTCCAGGAGACGCTGACCAATGTCGCCAAACATGCCCATGCCTCGCTGGTAGTTGTGCGCCTGCGGCGGGAAAAAGGTAGCATTGCGCTGGAGCTGCGGGACAACGGTCGCGGTATCTCGGAAGCCGACATGGCGAAGCCGAAATCCTTCGGCCTGCGTGGCATTCGCGAGCGCGTGCACAGTCTGGCTGGCGAGTTCGCCATCACCGCCGGTGAGCACGGCGGCACCCATATCCGCCTGCGCGTTCCCGAGCGGCGGGGCGCGGAGCCGGCTGCCGGCGACGAAACAGAAGGCATACAACAGAAACTCTTTTGACTATGGCAGAAAAGATTCACGTACTTATCGCCGACGACCACGCCATCGTTCGCCAGGGTCTCAAGCAGATTCTCTCCGAGACCGACGACCTGGTGGTGGCCGGTGAGGCCGATGACGGCGTCGAGGCGCTGCAACTGGCCCGCAGCTGCCAATGGGACGCCTTTCTGCTCGACGTGTCGATGCCCAACCGCAACGGCATCGACACGCTAAAGCAACTGAAGAAGGAGTTCCCCAAACTGCCGGTGCTGATCCTGTCCATGCATCCCGAAGAGCAGTACGCCATCCGCGCCCTCAAAGCCGGCGCTTCGGGTTATCTCACCAAGCAAAGCGCGCCCGAACAACTGGTGACAGCCATTCGCCAGGTTGCCCGCGGCAAGAAGTATGTCAGCCCGACGGTGGCCATGCAGTTGGCGGACGCCATCGCCAACGATTTCGAACAGCCGGCGCACGAACTTCTCTCCGACCGCGAGTACGAGGTGCTGAAGCTGATCGCCGCCGGCAAGACGCTGACGCAGATCGCCGACGAACTTAATCTCGCCGTCGCCACCATCAGCACCTTTCGCGCCCGCATCCTGACCAAGCTCGGTCTGGCCAGCACTGCGGAAATGATCCGCTACGGTCTTGAACAAGGACTCGTCGAATGAGCTACGCCCCCAACCCTCCCGCCCCCCCTTCCCGGGGAAGGGGGGTGACCTCGGTTCAGGCGCTTCGCGCCTTCCGGTCAACTGACTTGCTGCCCCCTTGGGGCGGCCCGGCGGGGGCAGCATGGCCGAGATGACGCCTTCCGAACTCGCCCGCGAAACCTTGAAGCGGCTGGCCATGCGGCGGATTCCGCCGACGCCGGACAACTACCGCATGCTCTACCACGAAATCGCCGGCACCCAGATTGCCGAGGCGTTTCCGGAAAGGGCCCTGAAGGCGCTGGCCAACGCCTTGCCGCGAACGACGCCGGAACAGATGCGCTACTACCGGCAGATCGACGCGGCAATCGGCGAGGCCAACTGGGAAGCACTGAAGACTGCGCTGGTCGAATTGATGAACAAGTCGGCGGCGCCAGCGGCCAACTGGGGCGTCCTGATTCGCGACCTGCTCAGCCAGTACGAAGCCCGCCACGTCGGCTTCACTCCCGCCAAGAAACGCGAGACGCTGGAACATGTGCTGTCGGCTTCAGGGTCGAATGACACCCTGTTCGGTCGCCTGCAATCGCTGGTCCGCGGCTGGGGCCAGGGCGGCAGCGAAGAGGCGAGCAATCTTGCCGGCGCGCCAGCAATGGTCGAGGCGGCGGCGCCGATCGTGGCCGGGGCGATGAACCCCGAGCTACAGGAACTGCTGGCCCAGATCATCGACAACACGCTAAGCGTCCTGCTCGCCGACTCACCGGACTTGACCAAGGAAGCGGCAGCACTGTCGGCCGAGATACGGGCGGCGCAAACTGCCGAGCAGATCGCCGCCTTCACCAGCCGGTTGAAGAAGTTCAGTTACCGCCTGCAATTCGCCGCCGAGGATCAAGCAGAGCTGAAGACAGCATTGCTGCACCTGCTCAACCTGATCATCGAAAACATCAGCGAACTGGTCATCGACGACCAATGGGTCCACGGCCAGGTGGCCATGGTCCGCGAATTGCTCGGCCAACCGATGAATCTGCGCCAGCTCGACGACGTCGAGCGGCGGATGAAGGATCTCATCTACAAACAGAGCGCGCTGAAGAAGAACCTCAGCGACGCTCAGCAGCGATTGAAGGACATGCTGACGACCTTCGTCGACCGCCTGGCTGACTTCGCCAGCACCACCGGCGAGTTCCACGACCGCATCGGCGTCTGCGCCGAGAAGGTCAGCAAGGCCAAGGACATCGGCGATCTTTCCGACGTCCTCGATGTCGTGATGCAGGAAACACGCGCCGTGCAGCTCGCCGCCCAACGTTCGCGCGATGAACTCAACGCGATGCGCAACCGGGTGCGCGAGGTCGAGCAGGAGGTCGCTCGGCTACAGGAAGAACTGGCGCAGACCAGCGAAATGGTGCGCATCGATCCGTTGACCGGCGTGCTCAACCGCAAGGGCATGGACGAGGCCCTCGAACGCGAAGTGGCCCGCGCCCGCCGGCGCCACACGCCAACCTGCCTGGCCATGCTCGACATCGATAATTTCAAGAAACTCAACGACACCTATGGCCACGATGTCGGCGACCAGGCGCTGGTGCATCTCGCCCAAGTCGTACGCGAGACGTTGCGACCGCAGGACACGCTGGCGCGTTTCGGCGGCGAGGAATTCGTCATCGTGCTGGCCGAGACGCGCATCGACGACGGCATTCAGGCCATGGTCCGCGTTCAGCGCGAACTGACGCGCAAATTCTTCCTGCACCAGAATGAGAAGCTGTTGATCACGTTCAGCTGCGGCGTCGCCGAACTCGGCGATCACGAGGAGCCCGCCGACGCCATCAAGCGCGCCGACAGTGCCATGTACCTGGCCAAGCGGGCTGGGAAGAACCGGGTTGTCACCGCCTAGCGGTGCACCATGGCTCAACACTCTCCAGCGGCCGCTTCTCCATCGCCACAAAAAGTCGAAGCCCTGATCGCCTCATACGGTGCCGGTCGCCACGACCAGGCCGAACGGCAGGCCCAAGAACTGATCCGCCGCCATCCGAGGCACCCGGTTTCATGGAAAGTTCTCGGCCACGTCCAGGCGCAGACAGGCCGCTTGGAGCAGGCGCTGGCGACGCTGGAGCGTGCCGCCGATTTGGCGCCGCTAGACAAGGAGATTGCCAATATGCAGGGCAATGTCCTCTGCGGTCTCGGCCGCAAGCCAGCTGCGTGCGACAGCTACCGGCGAGCTCTGACAATCGATCCGCGCGACGTTAATGCCCTCAACAATCTTGGCGCGACCTTGCAGGAACTTGGCCACTCCGTTGAGGCGCAGGCGTTCTACCGCCAGGCGCTCGAACTCATGCCCGGGAATGCCGAAATTCACTATAACCTGGCCAACGCGTTACTCGAAAGCGGTGCCCAGGAAGAGGCAGAGGCACAGTATCTGCAGGCGTTGCGGTTGCAGCAAAATCACCTGGGAGCCCTGTCAAATCTAGGCGTTCTGCTCAAGGACGCCGGCCGCTTCGCCGACGCCGAGGAGTGCTTTCGTTACGCCCTCAAGCTGAAGCCCGACAGCCCGGACCTGTTGGCCAATCTGGGGCGGACGCTCAGGGATGCGGGCTTGCAGGAGCCAGCGGCGAAGTGTTTCGAGGCAGGACTGGCCATCGATCCGCACCATGCCCACAACCTGATCGGCAAGGGTTACCTCGAGTTCGACATTGGCCATTTCGCCGCCGCTGAAGCCTACTTCAAGAGTGCGTTGACGGCGAAGCCGATGACCAGCGAGGCATTGGCAGCTCTTGCCGATCTGCGCCGCATGGACCCGACCGATGCCGACTGGTTGGTCGCGGCAACACAGGCGTTGGCGCAGGTACAGCCTGTTCGTGACGAAGTCCGCCTGAGATTCGCGCTCGGCAAGTACTACGACGATGTCGGCGACTTCGACCGGGCATTCGAGCACTACGCGCGTGCCAACGCGCTGAAGCGCCAGCGTGGCAGGCGCTATTCACGCCAGCAGTGGGAAGAGGAAGTGGACCGGCTGATCGAGGACTTTCCCATCGATCGCCTGCGCCAACAGCACGCGGGCGCATCCGACTCGTGCCGGCCGGTTCTGGTCGTGGGCATGCCACGGTCCGGAACCTCACTCATTGAGCAGATCATTGCCTCACATCCCTGTGCCTTTGGCGCCGGAGAACTGACCTACTGGGGCACTACGCTGCAATCTGTAGCCAGACAACCGCTAGCACTTGACGAGTCATCCGTAAGCACGCTGGCAGCAGGGTACTTGCAGGTTCTCGGCGAGCGGTCCGCAGGAGCGGAGCGCGTAGTCGACAAAATGCCGGCCAACTATTCGCGGCTGGGCCCCATACATATCGTATTTCCGAACGCTCGCATTATTCATGTCCGCCGCGATCCGCTCGACACTTGCTTGTCGATTTACTTCCAAAACTTCAACGCCACCCATCCCTACGCCAACGACCTGTCCGACCTGGCCTTTCACTACAGGCATTACCATCGTTTGATGAAGCACTGGCGCCATACGTTGCCGGCGGAAACTTTCCTTGAGATCGACTACGAAGGCATGCTGGACGAGCAAGAACTCTGGACACGCAGGATCATCGAGTTCCTGAACCTGGAATGGAACGATTCCTGCCTCCGTTTCCAAGACACCCAGCGCAAGGTCGCAACGGCCAGCAACTGGCAGGTTCGACAAGCCATCTACACGTCGTCGCGCGCCCGCTGGCGCCACTACGAAATGCTTCTCGCCCCACTCCTCGAGTTGCAGGAATTGGGGCATTGAGCGACGGCACCCCCGCCAATGCGATCCCAACTGGTTGTTCTATAGCACTTTTGCCCTTACCCCGAATTGTTACTAAAGCCAGACTCCGACCTGCCGATAACTTAATCGAAAGCACACGGGGCATAAGTCTGGAAGAAAGCAAATCGGAATTCCCCCTAAAGTTTTCGCACCAGCAGCCGAAATTGGAAACAAGAGCAGCGCGAATGAAACAGGACTTGATGACCGAAAGGTCATCGTAAGAGCAACCAGCCAGTCGGAGATAATCATGCAAACTATCAACACCAACGTCGCATCACTGTTCGGCCAAGTCGCCCTCAACCGGTCCGCGAACGCCCTGTTGACGGCTCAACAACGCCTCTCGTCCGGTCTGCGGATCAACAGCGCCAAGGACGACGCAACCGGTCTGGCGGCCGCATCGAGCGCCGACATGGA
>PMIF01000085.1 GCA_003157035.1 Rhodocyclaceae bacterium | reverse complement strand
CCCGATTCGACGATGATCTCGGCCAGTACATCCTCGTTCTTGTGGCCCATGACATGCACGCCAGCGATACCCTCGATCGAACTGAGGGCGCGGATGGTGTCGATGCACGCTTCCTTGGCGGCCTGCTTCTGGTCTTCCGCCCGGCCGATGCGTTCGATCAGGGGCGCCGGCACATGGACGCCGGGCACGTGCTCACCCATCCACTTCAGCGCCTTGGCCGAGCCAAGGGTGCCGACGCCGACGATGAAATGAGCACGCTGGTGCAGTTGCCGCCGCCGTACCTCGACCATGAATTCCTCGAACATCGCCAGATCGAAGCAGAACTGGGTCTGGATGAAGCGGGCGCCGGCGATGATCTTCTTCTCCAGGTTGGCGATGCGATCGGTGTAAGGCGGCACGAAGGGATTGGCCGTGGCACCGATGAAGAAGTCGGGCGGCGTTTCCAGCTTGCGCCCGGAGGCGTACTCGCCCCGATCGCACATACCGCGAGCAATATGCAGCAAGGAGACCGAGTCCAGATCGAAGACCGGCTTGGCCTGCGGATGGTCACCCTGGGATACGTCGTCGCCGGTCAGGCAGAGGATGTTCTTGACGCCCAAGGCAGCGGCACCAAGGATGTCGCCTTGGATGGCAATGCGGTTGCGGTCGCGGCAGGCGATTTGGTAGACCGGCGCGTAGCCGTGGGCAGCGAGGATCGCCGAGGCGGCGACCGAAGACATGTGGCAGTTGCCGCCGGCGCCATCGGTGATGTTGATGGCGTCGACCAGACCCTTGAACTTCTCGGCGCGGGCCAGAAGCGCCAGTGGGTCGGCAGAATCTGGCGGCGCGACTTCGACCGTCACGACGAAGTTTCCCGACCGGCAGGCGCGCTCGAACGGACCGAGCTGGGACTCGGGCACGATGCGGCTGCCGATCGGCGGCTGGAACGCCGGATCCGGGCGACCATGCACCACCTGGATCCAGGTCGACGTGCCGCGGCGGCGCACGTCGATGGCCGGCAACAGCGGCGTCGGATGAGCACGATGATCGGCGGCGATGCGCTTGGTACCCTCCGTGGCTTCGACCCAGACGCAGCGCATCTCGGGCTTGACCTCGCACATGCCACCAGCGCGCACGCCGCCGCAAGGCCCATTGCGCATTTCCTTGGCGCAGTTCATCGGGCAGGCCATGCCGGTGGCCGAGAGCACGCACTGGCCGCACTCGTGACAATCGAACATCAGGCCCTTGGCTGCGCGCTCGATCGGTTGCAGCAGCACAGTGGCGCGCCTCTCGCCGACCAGGCGCACGACAGGCGCAAACAACGGCGCCAGGCGCGAGAAGAACTCATAGACGCGGCGCAGGCCGCGGGCGTGACGAACCGACCAAAGGCGCAGGGCGAGCATCAGCGCCCCAACCGCGACAGACAGGCAAGCGCGCAAGCCGACTCCCTGCGCCAAGCGCATACCGGCAGCCCACCCACGTTCGTCTGAACCATGACTTCGTCTCCTCCAATATCGTCAGCCGGTATCGCGAACACACGACCGCAGCTTGTTTCCCGACATATTGGATACAATCGCCCGAGAAGTCAATACCGTTCACACGGTTAACTAATATTTTCTTCGCAGGCGCTCAGAGCCTGCTGCCACCGCCGTTTAACCCCGCATTGCAGCAAACGGCTGCGAGCGGCAGGCGGCAGGTCGCCCGCCCCCGATTGGATACAGTAGCGCGGACTTTGCCCGGCTCGTTCAGACGCCGTGCTTGAACAGTTCGACGTTGAACAGGGCCCGGCGCGCATGCTCGCGCATCAGCCCCTCGAGGCGGCTGCCTTGGCGCGCCTTGATGGCCGCGACGATCTGGCGATGGTCGGCTTGCGCCAGGACCATGACTTCGCGGTGCCGCGCCGCCATTTTGGCGGACCGCGTGTCGCCGCCCAATACCGCCTGCGCCGAAGCGAACGGCAGCTTGTCGTTGAGCGCCAGCGCCGCCTGAAGCGCCCGGTTGGCGCAGGCCTCGACGATCAGGCGATGGAAGGAACCGTTCATCTCCGCCCAGCGTATGTCATCGTCGAGACCATAGCGTGTCTTGCCGACGATGGCGGCGCCCTCCTGCAGGCATTGCTCCAAGGCTGCCAGCAACTCCGCACTCGGACCGGTCTCGGCCACCAACCGTGCCGCGCTGCCTTCTAGAATGCCACGCATATCCACGGCGTCCTCGATGTCCTTGCTGCTGAAGGACATCACCTGATAACCACGCTTGCCGGCGACGCCGAGCAGGCCCTCCTGCGCCAGCACTGTCAGTGCTTCGCGTACCGGCGTACGCGAGACGCCCAGGCGCTGTGCGATCGGGATCTCGGCCACGCGCTGGCCGGCCACCAGTTCGCCGTTGACGATGAGTTCACGCAGCTTGAGGACGACCTGCTCGGTCAGTCTGAGTTCGCCGTTGGCCATGCCTGGATATCTCCGATCAGCTCCGGATCATAGCGCCGACCTGTCGATTCGGTTTGGGGCGGCTTGTGGCCGCCCCCCCCGCGACAATCCGCCTTACACCGGGTAGTGGCGAGGCGTGTTCTGGATCGTGATCCAGCGCAGATCGGTGAACTCGGCAATGCCCGCCTTGCCGCCGAAACGGCCGATGCCGCTGCCCTTGACGCCACCAAATGGCATCTGCGCCTCATCGGCGACGGTCGACGAGTTGATGTGGCAGATACCCGACTGGATGCGGCTGGCTACGCTCATCGCGCGCGGGATGTCGCGGCTGAAGACCGCCGCAGACAGGCCGTATTCGCTGTCGTTGGCGAGCCGCACCGCATCATCGTCGTTGTCGGCGCGCAGCACGCTGACGATGGGGCCGAAGGATTCTTCCTGGTACACCTTCATGTCCGGCTTGGCGCCATCGATGACGGCCGGCTGCATGACCGCACCCTGCACCTGCGTCGGACCGGTGGTCACTTTGGCGCCCTTGGCCAGGGCGTCTTCGACCATCGCCGCGACGCGCTTGGCGGCCTCGGGCGAGACCATGGCTGCCAATACGGCGCCGGCTTCGCCGGGCTTGCCCGCACGCATGGTCTTGACCTTGGCGGTCAATTTGGCCACGAAGTCGTCGGCAATCTTGCGACTGACGATGATGCGGTCGGTGGACATACAGATCTGGCCCTGGTTGAAGAAGGAGCCAAAGGCGGCTGCCGTCACGGCCTCGTCCATATCGGCGTCGTCGAGCACGACCATCGGATTCTTGCCGCCGAGTTCGAGCAGCAC
>PMIF01000290.1:744-5435 GCA_003157035.1 Rhodocyclaceae bacterium | reverse complement strand
GGCTGACTGCGCAGCCCCGATTCGACGATGATCTCGGCCAGCACGTCTTCGTTCTTGTGGCCCATGACATGCACACCGGCAATACCCTCGATGGAACTGAGGGCGCGGATGGTGTCGATGCAGGCCTCTTTGGCGGCCTGCTTCTGGTCTTTAGCCCGGCCGATGCGTTCGATCAGCCCTGGCGGCACATGGACGCCGGGCACGTGCTCGCCCATCCACTTCAGGGCCTTGGCCGAGCCCAGCGTGCCGACACCAACGATAAAGTGGGCGCGCTGGTGCAGTTCGCGCCGGCGCACCTCACGCATGAAGTCTTCGAACATGGCCAGGTCAAAGCAAAACTGCGTCTGGATGAAGCGGGCACCGGCAATGATCTTCTTTTGCAGGTTGGCGATGCGATCGGTGTACGGCGGCACGAAGGGATTGGCCGTGGCGCCGATGAAGAAGTCGGGCGGCGCTTCCAGCTTGCGCCCCGAGGCGTATTCGCCCCGATCGCACATGCCGCGCGCAATGTGCAGCAAGGAAACCGAGTCCAGATCGAATACCGGCTTGGCTTGCGGATGATCGCCCTGAGACACGTCGTCGCCGGTCAGGCAGAGGATGTTCCTAACGCCCAAGGCAGCGGCGCCAAGGATGTCGCCCTGGATGGCAATGCGGTTGCGATCGCGACAGGCGATCTGGTAGACCGACGCGTAGCCGTGGGCCGCCAGGATCGCCGAGGCGGCGACGGAAGACATGTGGCAGTTGCCGCCGGCGCCATCGGTGATGTTGATGGCGTCGACCAGGCCCTTGAACTTTTCGGCTCGCGCCAAGAGCGCCAGCGGATCGGCCGAATCCGGTGGTGCGACTTCGACGGTGACGACGAAATTGCCCGAACGACAGGCGCGTTCAAAAGGCGCAAGCTGTGACTCGGGCACGATGCGACTGCCGACCGGCGGCTGAAAAGCCGGATCCGACCGGCCATGCACCACCTGGATCCAGGTTGACGTGCCGCGGCGCCTCACGTCGATGGCGGGTAACAGTGGCGTCGGGTGGGCACGATGATCGGCGGCAATTCGCTTGGTACCCTCGGTGGCCTCGACCCAAGCGCAGCGCATCTCCGGCTTCACTTCGCAGTAGCCGCCAGCGCGCACGCCGCCGCAGGGACCGTTGCGCATCTCCTTGGCGCAGTTCATCGGACAAGCCATGCCGGTGGCCGAGAGGACGCACTGGCCACACTCGTGGCAGTCGAACATCAGGCCCTTGGCCGTGCGCTCGATGGGATGCAGGACGGCCGTCGCGGTTCTCTCACCCAGCAGGCGGACTACGGGGGCGAAAACAGGCGCCAGGCGCGAGAAGAACTCATAGACGCACCGCAGGCCGCGGGCGTGGCGAACCGACCACAGCCGCAGGGCGAGCATCAGCGCTCCGCCCGCGCCGGCAATGAAAATGGCCAAGCGTCAGCACTGTGCCAGGCACACAGCGACAGCCTGCCCGTGTTCACATGAACCATGACTTCGTCTCCTCCGAAATCGTCGGCCGGTGCCGCAACGGCCCGACCGCATCCTGTTTCCGCTATATTGGATACAATCGCGCGGAAAGTCAACATAGTTCACACGGTTAACTAATATTTCTCTCCGGCGCCCTGGATGGCCGCTTATTAGCGCCAGCAGCTGCGCGCGGCAGCGAACAGGCGGCGCCACGGAGGCCGCCCATTCCCCGCGGATTGGATACAGTTGTTCAGACTTGGCCTGAACTGGCGCTCAGGCGCCGTGCTTGAACAGCTCGACGTTGAACAAGGCCCGGCGCGCGTGCTCGCGCATCAAGGCATCGACGCGACTGCCCTGGCGGCCCTTTAGCGCCATGACGATCTGACCATGGTCGGCCTGAGCCAGAACCATGACTTCGCGATGCTGCGCGGCCACCTTGGCCGATCGCGTATCACCCCCCAATACGGCCTGCGCCGAAGCGAACGGCAGCTTGTTGTTGAGCGCCAGCGCCGCTTGCAGCGCCCGGTTGGCGCAGGCGTCGACCAGCAGCCGATGAAAGCGGCCATTCATCTCCGCCCAAAGCACGTCATCGTCGAGGCCATAGCGTGCCTTGCCGACGATACGTGCGCCCTCAGCCAGGCATCCGTCCAGCGCCGCCAGCAGTTCCGCACTCGGGCCAAGCTCGGCCACCAGGCGTGCCGCGGCTCCTTCGAGAATGCCGCGCATGTCCACGGCGTCCGCGATATCCTTGCTGCTGAACGACATGACCTGATAACCACGCTTGCCGGCGACACCGAGCAGCCCCTCCTGCGCCAGCACCGTCAGCGCCTCGCGTACCGGCGTGCGCGAGACGCCCAGGCGTTCTGCTATCGGGATCTCGGCAACGCGCTGGCCGGCCGCCAACTCACCGTTGAGGATGAGTTCGCGCAGCTTGAGGACGACCTGTTCGGTCAGTCTAAGTCCACCGTTGGCCATGGTTTGGTGTCTGCGATCAGCAGCGGATGATAGCGCTGACAAGAGCGTTTCGGCCGGGGCGGCTCGTGGCCGCCCCGCCCTGACATCACGCCCTACACCGGGTAATGGCGGGGCGTGGTCTGGATGGTGATCCAGCGCAGATCGGTAAACTCGGCCACGCCTGCCTTGCCGCCGAATCGACCAATGCCGCTGCCCTTGACGCCACCGAAAGGCATCTGGGCTTCGTCGGCGACCGTCGACGAATTGATGTGGCAGATACCCGACTGAATGCGGCTGGCCACGCTCATGGCGCGTGAAATGTCGCGGCTGAATACCGCCGCCGACAGACCGTATTCGCTGTCGTTGGCCAGCCGCACCGCTTCGTCGTCGCTGTCGGCGCGCAGTACGCTGACGATGGGGCCGAAGGACTCTTCCTGATACACCCTCATGTCCGGCTTGGCGCCGTCGATCACGGCCGGCTGCATGACTGCACCCTGCACCTGAGTCGGGCCGGTGGTCACCTTGGCGCCCTTGGTAATGGCGTCTTCGACCATCGCAGCGACACGCTTGGCGGCCTCGGGCGACACCATGGCAGCCAGCGCGGCGCCTGCTTCGCCCGGCTTGCCGGCGCGCATGGTCTTGACCTTGGCGGTCAATCTGGCCACAAAGTCGTCGGCGATCTTGCGACTGACGATGATGCGGTCGGTGGACATGCAGATCTGCCCCTGATTGAAGAAGGAACCGAAGGCGGCGGCCGTTACAGCCTCGTCCATGTCGGCGTCGTCGAGCACCACCATCGGATTCTTGCCGCCGAGTTCGAGCAGCACTGGCTTCAGATACTTGGCCGCCTGCTGGGCGATGATGCGACCGACGTGCGTGGAGCCAGTGAAATTGACGCGCCTTACCGCCGGATGGGCGATCAGACGTTCGACCACCGCCGCGGCATCCTTGGGCGCGTTGGTGATGACATTGATCACGCCCGCCGGCAGGCCGGCATCGTTCAACACCGTGCCGATCAGGCGGTGCAGCGCCGGACAGTTCTCCGAAGCCTTCAGCACCACGGTATTGCCGCAGGCGAGCGGCATGGCGACGGCACGCACACCGAGGATCACCGGCGCGTTCCAGGGCGCAATGCCGAGCACTACCCCGGCCGGCTGGCGAATGCCCATGGACATCAGGCCGGGCACGTCGGACGGAATGACTTCGCCGGAAATCTGCGTCGTCATCGAGGCGGCTTCGCGCAGCATGGACGCCGCCAGCATGGCGTTGAAGCCGTACCACATCGGCGCACTGCCGGCCTCACTTATGCCGTAGCCGATGAATTCCGGCGCCCGGGCATCGAGCAGGTCGGCCGCCTTCAGCAGGAGCCGGCGCCGCTCGTTCGGGCCCGTCGCCGCCCAGGCCGGGAAGGCCGCCGCGGCCGCGGCGCAAGCGGCATCGCAATCGGCCAGGGTCGCCGCAGCAGCGCGCGTGGCCACTTCTCCCGTCACCGGATTGATGCGATCGAAAGTCGCACCATCGCCGGCGGCTCGCTCCAGGCCGCCGATCAGCAGTTTCACTTCATTCATCTTGGTCTCCTCCGTCTGTCGTTATCAGCGCTTCAGGCTTTGCAAACCCGGCTTCAGGGTCTTGTCGTCGAGGAACTGCTTCATGCCCTTGGTGCGTGCCTTCTCGGGATCGCGGCCGATGCATTGGTCGATCTTGGCGTACAGGTAGTCTTCGTTTTGGTCCCAGGTCAGTTCCCGGCAGCGCTTGAAGCCGTGCTTGGCGTAGCGTAGCACCACCGGGCTCTTCTCCAGCAGCTTGGCGGCCATGGCCTTCACCTCNNGGCTCGCCGGTCATGATGTAGTAGAGCGCGTTGCGATGGCCCATGGTGTCGGCGACCGCCTTGCTGACCAGGTTGCCAGGCGGGATGCCCCAGTTCACTTCGGACAGTCCGAAGGTCGCTTCGTCGGCGGCGATGGCCAGATCGCAGGCGACCAGCGGCGAGAAGGCGCCGCCAAAGCACCAGCCGTTGACCATGGCGATGGTTGCCTTGTTGTAGAAGCGCAGCAACTTCCATTGCCACTGACAGGCGTCGCGACGGATGCGTTCCTGGAAGATCTCGTTCTTGCCGTCGACCTCGCGGAAATACTCCTTGAGGTCCATGCCGGCCGTCCACGACTCGCCGGCGCCGGTGAGCACCAGCACCTGGGCATCGTCGTCGAGTTCGATGGCTTCCAGCACTTCGATCATTTCCCGATTCAGCGTCGGGCTCATGGCATTGCGCTT
>PMIF01000290.1:0-730 GCA_003157035.1 Rhodocyclaceae bacterium | reverse complement strand
TAGTATAGGGACAGTCAATTGTCTTGGCAAGGAAGTGCCCATGAACAAGGATTCGGCGCCGGCGATGCCCAGTGGCACGGCCTACCTGATCGGTCGCTTGCATCGGCTGGTGCGCCTGCGTCTGGCCGAGTCGATCACGCCCCTTGGCCTGACGATCCAGCAATACACGGCGCTGGCCGTCCTCGACGCCCGCGGCCAGTTGTCGAACGCGCAACTCGCCGACCGCTCGATGGTCACGCCCCAGACCGCCAACGAAATGGTCAAGACCATGGAGGCGAAAGGGTGGATCAAGCGCTCGGCCGACCCCAGCCACGGTCGTGTCATCCACCTGCGCCTGACCCGCCAGGGCCAAGCCATCGTCGGCCAGGCCCACGCCGCAGCAGCCAGGTTCGAGACCGAACTGTTGGCGAGCCTGCCCGCGCGTGATCGGCAGCGCTTCCACGATCAGTTGCGCGCCTGCGTTAATACGCTGAGCCTCTGATTCGCGCAAGCCGCTTCCGCGGCCCCGGCCCGGGAAGCGCAAAACCAGCGCTCGCATTACACTGCCAGCCAACAGCCCGGGCATCGGGTTCAGACATGGAGGAGATATTTCGTGGCAGCGACATTCAGCCTCGCAACACCGGCCATGCATACCGCCACGCCAACCATCGATGACATCCTGGCTCGCCACCAGCCGCGCCAGGACGCGCTACTGCCCATCCTGCACGATATTCAGGATGCGTTCGGCTAC
>PMIF01000284.1 GCA_003157035.1 Rhodocyclaceae bacterium | reverse complement strand
TGCGCCCCGGATCATTTGGTCCAATGTCTCTGAATGAAAGAGCGTCCACCACTGCGCCGGGATTTCCTGGCCAAAGACAAACTGCTGAGCGGCACCGGCAGGCCCATCGGCTTGCACTGTCTGAGTCGGCAGCGCGGTCGGCGTATACGAATTGCTGCCGGCGTCCGACGGCGCATCGGGTGACCTGAAGTTCGGTCCGACGGCACAGCCGCAAAGGGCCAGACTGATGGCGACTGCCGCGGCGCCCGGATGGGTAATCGTCGTCAGCGTGGGTGGTGTCATGTCGACACCATAGTCACCCGGCCGACAGGCATCTGTACGCTATCGAACTTAAGCAGAGTAACGACGCGACTGACCAGTCGCGCCAACTGCTCAACTAGACTGGCGGCGCAACCGGCGAGGAATTGCGCGCGCGCGGCGGATTCCAGGTCCTGACGGACTTGGACCTTGCTGCGCCGGAAGCCAGCGTTGGCAGCAGACGATCGCACTCGGTCTTGACCACCCGGTAACACTCGCAGGCACGTGCCTCGAGTCCGGCGCGATCGACCACCACAATCTTGCCGCGACTGTAGTGAATCAATCCGGCGCGCTGCAATCTCCCGGCTGCCTCGGTAACGCCTTCGCGGCGCACGCCAAGCAATTGGGCGATCAGTTCCTGGGTGATGCTCATCTCGTTCGTATCCAGGCGGTCCAAGCTGAGCAGCAACCATCGGCATAGGTGCTGCTCCACCGAATGGTGCCGATTGCAAACCGCCGTCTGCGCCATCTGGGTCAACAGCGCCTGGGCATAGCGCATCAACAGACGCTGTATCGGCGCGGAACGGTGGAACTGCTCCATCAGCAGCGCCCCGCTCAGCCGAAAGGCGTGGCCGGCGCTGTGCACGACTGCCCAATTGGTCGCACTATTGCCGCCCATGAAGATCGAAACACCGACCATTCCGTCGTTGCCGACGCCGGCGATTTCCGCGGTTGAGCCATCTGCCATGACGTGGAGCAGCGAAACGATGGATGTGGTCGGAAAATAGGCATGGCGCAGATGAACGCCCGGTCGGCAAATGGCACTGCTGAGCGGCAACGGCACGAGTTCCAGATCGGGAAAAATGAGCAGGCGTTCTGCCGCCGGCAAGGCGGCGAGCAGGCGATTCTGGCAGGGGTTATGAGGGCTGAGCATAGTCCTATATCCAGAGAGGGCCGTTCGGGCGATAGCGGAGCCGGGAAGGGGCGAGCGGCTACGCGACATGACGGCATCGTAGCCTGGCTCGGCGAGGCCCGAAATACCTGGATATGAGTATTGAAACTACTGGAATCCTGTCCGCGCTTGGTCACCAAATACATCGTCCTGGCGATTGCAGGGAACGTTGTCATGATCCCATGCGTCAAACGGCCAGCGCGGAGGATGTCGCGCATGTACCTTTGACCGGCAGAGCGATCGCGCCGGTTATCCAACCTCAGCGAGGAGTGCGTAATGATGAAGCAAGATCGCATCGACAGTAAGCTCGATGTCGCAGTAAACAGGGGACTTGCGGCGGCTCTGCTGGTAGATTTCCCGGCTGGCGTCAAAGTCATGATTGACCAAGGAGTGCCCCCGCACGTTGTCACGCGCGTGTTTCTCACGCCGCAGCAACGCCGCGCCAGCGACTGGAAGAATTAGCTGGATTGTCACGGGCACCGGCAGTCGTGCTTTGCGCCCCAGGCGGCTCAAGGTGATCGCGAACCGACCATGCAGATTTAGTCGGGAGAGTTAGGCTATGGCGCCAACGATTCCGTGGCTGTCACCGGCAGCGCTGAGATGGCGGCGCTAAGCCTTGTCAGTTCGTCTGCGCATTGGTTAACGATAGGCATAATGGCGGATTCGTCGGCCCCTGCGCGCAAGCCCTCCTCGATTCGATGCGCCAGCGAGGCGATGAGATCGAGGCCCATCAGCCCGGCAATCCCTTTCAGGTTGTGAGCGATGTGCTGTGCGGCGCCCTGCTCACCGGCAACAAGGTGGTGCCGTAGCATTGTCATCGATTCACCATGTGTCGTCGCGAACTTACCCAACTGGCGGCAGAACTTTGCCAGCCGCTCCGGCGACTGGCGCCAATGATCTCCCACAACAAGGCCCGGAATGCTATCCAGAGCCCGACCCAGTTCATCCTCAGAGGTCGCGATCTCGCGATCCGGAACCGACCGATTCCTGATCCACTGCCCCAGGGCGGCAGCCAGTGTCGCCGGCGTCACTGGCTTACCGATATGGCCGTTCATACCGGCTTCGATGCAGGCGCGACGGTCTCTGGCGAAGGCATTGGCCGTCAGGGCAATGATGGGCGTGTCGGCATGTTTCGGCATGGCTCGAATCGCACGGGCAGCCGACAGACCGTCCATATTGGGCATCTGCATGTCCAGGAAGATCAGGTCATAGCGATTTCCCCGCGCGCAGGCGACGGCCTCGACACCGTTCACAGCCAGGTCGACTATGCAATGAAGGTCTCCGAGCATCTCGAAGAGGATCTCCTGACTGAGCGGCAGATCTTCTGCCAGCAGGATGTGCGCACCCACCGGCTTGGCACTGTTCACAGCGCCAACCGGCTCCGGCACAGCGCCCTCGGCACGTGGCAAGACCAGGTCAAAGCTGAATATGCTGCCGGATCCCAATTGGCTTTCGAGCCTAATCGTGCTGCCCATCAGAGCGATCATGTGTTGGCTTATGGCCAGGCCAAGGCCGGTGCCGCCACGTTCGCGCGTCGGCGAACTGTCAACCTGAGTAAATGGCTGGAAGAGTCTCGCCTGGTCGGCTGCGGCAATGCCAACGCCTGAATCCTCAACCCGGAAGTGCAGCGTTACCTCAGCGACGCTCTCAGCCTTGGCGATGACTTGCAACCTTACCGTACCCGAATCGGTAAATTTGACCGCGTTATTGCACAAATTGATCAGTACCTGGCCCAGACGCAATGGGTCACCATTCAACTCGAGACAGCGCAACGCGGGAGCAACGTCTATGGCCAGGGTCAGCCCTTTGTCCAGCGCCTGGCCTGCGACCATGCGTACGACATCTCGCACCACGGTGTCGAGTCTGAAGTCAGTGTGGTCAACGACCATCTCGTTGGCTTCGATTTTTGACAGGTCGAGGATGTTGTTGATGATCGCCAGCAGATATTCGGAACTGGCATGGAGGTCGTCCAGTCGCTGTCGTTGTGCCGCTGTCTCGGCGTCGCGACGCAGCAGATGGCCAAGGCCGATGATGACGTGCAACGGCGTGCGTATTTCGTGGCTCATATTGGCCAGGAAGATGCTCTTGGCTTGCGTCGCCGACTCGGCGGCTCCCGCCCGAGCCACCAGTTCGCGATTGAGCGCTACTGTCTCGGCGGTGCGTTCGGCGACCAGCGCTTCCAGGTGATGCTGGTAGTGATCCAGCTCGCTGCGGGCGCGCAGTGCCTGGATGCCAAACGCGACGTTACCCGCCAATTCATTCAGCAGCATGACTTCATTGGTCGTAAACGCTTCCGCCTCGGCCGAGTAGAGCGTCAGTGCGCCGATCAATTGGCTTGGCGTCTTGAGGGCGAGCGCGACACTCGACCTGTAGCCGACCTTGAGCATAGGCTGACGCCAGGGTTCCATCAGCTGACTGCTGAGACTGTTCTGATTGACTTGGGTGATACCGGTTCTGATGGCCGTGCCGGTCGGTCCGCGGCCAATCTCCTGGGCGCCGTCCCATGAGACGCGAATTTCGTCCAGGTAACCGGCATCCTGGCCGGAACGGGCAGCGGCACGCACGGACTTGCCGGCATCATGCACGGGCAAGCCGACCCAAGCCATCAGATAGCCGCCGGATTCGACAATCAAGCGGCAGATGGCATCCATCAATTCGCGCTCGTCTTTAGCCCGGACCACCGCCACACTGCAATAACCGAGTAGACGCAAGGCGCGATTGAGGCGGCGTTGTTCAGCACGGGCCTCGAGTCGTTGTTCATAGAAGACGTTGCAGGCAGTCAGCAGATCGCCGACCTCGTCGCGCTTGGCAATGGGCAGCAAATGCACTGGCTCCTGGCCATCAGCCATACGGCGAATCAGCACGGTTGTCGCCACCAGTGGTTTGAACAGTCGCTGGACGAACAGCCAGACCACCAGGCTGATCAGCAACGACACGGCCAGCGCGATGGCGTAAGCTTGACCGGACATCGCCCGGGACGGCGCAAAGGCGACCTCGGTCGGTAACACGGCTTGCACGAACCAGGGTGTGCCCGGAACGTGCCGCCCCGAGGTCAATACTTCCCTGCCCTGGGAATTGACGGTGATGCCGGAGCCTGTGTAGCCGGCGACGAATCGATCCAGCATCGGATTGACACCCGGCTTCGGGAACGGTTGCAGGATAGTGCGCTTCGGATCGCTGATGGCCACGATCAAACGGAAGCGATCGTCGCCGACGCCTATCCAGCCGGCGTCGCCGACATTCTCGCGTTGAATCTGGCCAAACAGCGTCGGATCGGAAAGCGAGGAGAATCCGGCCAGCACGCCGATGATCTCTCCAGCCGAGCCACGTATCGGCACGGCAAAGGCAACCCCCGGCTTGTTGGTAACCTTGCCGATGCGCGGCTTGCCAATCGACGGCCGGCCGGTGGTCACGGCATCCTGAAAATATTCAAAATCCCTGGGTGAGTTGCCTGCCTGGGCAAGATCGTCAGGAATGCGCACGATGGGGGCACCATCAGGAGAGACGACCATGACGGCAATACCGAAAAGGCTTTGCAGTTCAGCGTTTCCCGCCAAGAACGCGTGTAACTTCCTCGGCTGGGTCAGGAGCGGCGCTGTGATCTTCGCCGCAGTGGCTTCAAGTCTGCCGAAGCGATCATGAACCCGCTGTTCAATCTCGGATGCAGCATAAGTGACCGACGACAGCTGCTGATTGGCCAGCACTGCGGCAAAGTCATCCTGCAAGCGAGCGGTGATGAGATACGTCAGCAGCCAAATGCAGCCCAATGAAAGCAGCAGCACGACAAGAGTAAGCTTGGTCTTGAGGTTCAGGGCGGGACGAGTCATTGCCCGTCGCCGCTCGCGTGGGCCAACACTAGCTCATTGCCCATGCCATCGCCGGGCCTGGCCAGTTTGATCGGTGCATGGTCCTGCCGCAATGGTTTGGCTAGCGCTCTACCCATGCTCCTCTGGNNGTTCAGGCGGCAGCAGCGAATTGACGCTGAGCCTCAGGCTGGCGGCCCATAGGCAGGTCGATCGGCACCCGCGCTTGGCTGACGATCGAGCGGCACTCGGCAATTGCCTGGATGGCCTCGCCCGGCTGAACGAGGCCCAGTGCCACGGCGGTCTTCTGTAGCAGCCGCGCCTCAACCCGGGTCGCAAATGGACCGAAGTAGCGCTTTCTGAGCTTGGCGGACCGGCCCTTTCGAGCGGATGAAAGGACGAAGTAATAGCCTGCCGCCAGGGGGCTATCGCTAACCGCCTCAATCTCCAGCCCTGGCGGAACAGCAATTGCGATCGATGCTGGATCGACCACGTGAATCACTTCATGCATGGTTAGGGTCTCCTCGAATTGCTTCGGCGGTTGGCCTTGGCCCTGCCGCTCTCACCTGAGGAGGATGCTAGACAATGTGTCGCTGGGGAAGAATACTGGGAACCCGGTATATTGACTACCTGACTAGTGCTCGACGTCCCTCGACGAGCTGCTTGGTGCAGGGCCCGGCGGCTGGCTCTTGTCTTCCGGCGACAAACCGCCGCTCGCCGACTGGCCACCGATGACGCCGCGAGTAAGGGCGTAGGTGGTCAGCTCCGCGACGTTGTGCAAATCAAGTTTGCGCATCAAATTACGCCGATGCACTTCCACAGTGGAAGGCGCGATATGCAGCATCTGGGCGATGCGCGACGAAGTATGGCCTTCGGCGACCAGTTGCAGCACCTGACGCTCGCGTGCACCCAACTGGCTATTGCGAAAGCGACCCTGGGGCGCGTTGTTGCGCATGGCGCCGGTGACTGCTGCCGCGGCCGCCGGACAAAGATAGGTTTGTCCTTGGTGCACGACGCGGATCGCGCGCAACAGTTCATCGCCAGCGTCGGCCTTGGTAACATAGCCGACGGCGCCAGCCTGCAGCATGTCCAGGATGAAGCGCTGGTCGGCATAGGCCGACAGCCCGATGACCTTCACGTTGGGACACACCGCCATCAGTTGCTCGGTCGTTTCGATGCCGTTCAGACCCGGCATGGCAATATCCATGCACACGATATCTGCAGTAATCTGGCGCGCCAGGCGAAGCACCTCGGTACCGCTACTGGCTTGGGCGACCACCTGAATATCGGGTTCGCTGTCCAGCATCAGGCGCAAGGCATCGCGCACCAGTTGGTGATCGTCGGCGAGCAATACGCGCAAAGCAACGGCCGTACCGCGTGCGGAAGGTGGCATGTCCTCGAGAGCAACTGGTTGATGTGCCCCATTAACTCATCCCCGGACACCGGTGTCAATGCGTAATAAATGCGGCCAGGATGAAGACGTGTCGGGCGGCTTGGCGGCATTCGCCTGGCGTGTGGCGGCTCCGGCCGGAATGGTGACGAATAGACGCGTGCCTTGGCCGAGGCAGGAGTCGACGCGCAAACTGCCACCGACGAACTGAGCGCGCTCGCTCATGGACAGCAGGCCCAACCCGGCGGTGGCGTTCTCTGGACCAGTGGCACTGCTGAAGCCGTTGCCATCGTCGGTAACTTCGAGGTGAATCCGCCGGTTCTCGGTGGTCAGGACGATACGCACTTGGTCGGCGTCGGCATGTTTGGAGCAATTGCTCAGAGCCTCCTGAACAATGCGGAACAACGTGGACTCGACCTCCGGGTCCAGGTCTGACACCAGGGGGCAGTCCACGGCGACGGCAATGCCGGTACGGATCGAGAACTGGTGGGCATAGCTTTGCAGCGCTGGCGATAGACCGGCGTAATCGAGGACAGGTGGCCGTAGATCGGCACATACTTTGCGAAGGCTGTTCGCCGTATCCGTCAATAGCGCCGTGGCGTCATCGAGCAGCATGACCGTCTCGCCATCCGTGCCGGGCGGCAAACTCTTGGCCAGCGAACGCAAATTGATCTCCAGCGCGGCAAGATTGGGGCTGGTCAGATCATGCAGCTCGGCCGACAAAAGCCGGCGCTCGCGCTCCTGGAGAGCTATCAGTCGATGCGACAGTGCGGCGAAGCTCGCTGCCTGACATCGCCGTTCCTGCTTCACGCACTCGCGTCCGCTGAGGTCACGCACGACGGCTTCCAGACATCGCGCCTCGAAGGAATTGAACGCACGCTTGCTGAGTTCAACCGGCACCAGGCGGCCGTCCTTGTACCGGTGTTCGGCTTCCAGCACCGGACATGGCGACGAGAGTGGCAAGGGGCAGGCGGTCGAGCCGGGCATCGGCTTCTGAGCTACTGCTCGCGCGATTGCCAAGTAGTGTACTGGCGGACGACCGCAAGCATGTCCTTCTGGACAATATTGAGAACCTCTGACGTCACGGTCGCGGCGCCCCCGCGCCGGATGGTATTGGCCAACAATTGGTTGAAGACGCCTCGCTCAAGGGGGGACCACTCGCCGCTGCGATAGGCAGGCAGGATTTCAGCAACCTGCGTGATCGGGTGGTCCATTCCTGCTGTCTTGATGGTCGCAGCTGCAGCAGCTGTATCCATAATCGCCGCCTCCTAATCAGTCTCGCCGCCAGAACTCCGCGGCAAGGGCGGCACGTTGCGGCCAACGGTGGCCGGCTGCGACGCAGTCGAGGGAATGCAGACAGTTTGGTCGAAACTTGGGTCGTTCGCAGCCCAGGGCTCAACAACGCTCCCCGCGCTTCCAGCGATCACGCCTTCGCCCGCTGCTACGATGTCGATTGATGTGGTGTCGTCCATGGCCTGCCGGGGCCCGATGTTCCAGTTGCACACCGGGTATGGGGCTTGTCCTCCGCTGATTGTCGTTCCGTCGGACACCCTGCCGACGTCCTCTCGCTGCCAGGGAGGACAGTACAGAGGCGCAGACGTTGCGGCTATACCCCAATTCCGCTAATTGCGTTACCGTGAAACCGGTACCCGCGCTCAAGTGCTTGATCTTGGGAGGACTGCCGCTCGCGCTGCGAGCCAGCAGACCTATCCATACTTGATCTCAGCGTGCCGGCGCCGGCGCGGCCGGAACCACAATCACGGTATCAACGCCCGTTCTGCCACGATCACCAGTCGCCCCGGTGCTGCCCTTGGATCCCGTTGGGCCGGTATCCCCGGCGCTTCCCTGAGCACCGGTATTGCCAGTGGCGCCGACGTCGCCGGTCGGGCCTGTGGCCCCTGCCGGGCCGGCCGGACCTGCCGGGCCGGCTGGGCCCGGAACCGCCGCAGCGGCCGGCGTCGCTGCCGGCGCCACTGCCGCCGGCTTGCTGCAAGCGCTCAACGCCAGCGCCATGAGTACCACTGGAAATACGATTGAATACTTCATGAGAATTCCTCCTTGATGGTTCGATGAAAACCGCCCGCGAAAGTGGATGGGCGGCGACCTGATGCTGCTCCAAAGCGTAGCGTCAACACGGTTGATGATTCTGTTCGCTGGCGCTCACAAATTCATTGCGTTGATTTCAGCGCAATCTGCACCCAGCCGGCCTCCACCTTTGTCGCATAGGTGCGGATGGATTCGGTACGAACGTGTTGCATCATCATGCCGATGTTCTGNNGAAAGCGCCTCGCCGCTGCTGACGTCGAACTGGGCACAGTGCATGGGACAGGTCAGGTAGGGTCCGTCGAGCGTGCCCAGATCGAGCGGCGCATTCATGTGACCGCAGCGCCGCTGGATGGCGTAGAACTTGCCGCCGCAATTACAGACGATGACTTCCTGGCCGTCGAACTCGACGGCCTTCATGCCGCCAGGCGCGACATCGGCGGCGCTAATGGCCCGAACAAAGCCGTCACTCAAGGCCCACCTCCTTCGCCGACAGTTGGGGCAAGGTATCGGGATCGACAACATCCTTGTGCACGAAGAGCCCGCACCAACAGCGTTTGATGGCGTCGAAATGCTGGCGGTGAAAGGGAATGCACGGACAAACGATCTGCATGTCGCGGGCGCGCTCATGCCGTAGCGGCTGGCATGGACAGTAGGGAACGCCATGCTTCACCTCCAGCATGACCTCCTGCTCGAGCAGAAACTCCACCAGGTCAGCGTCGGGGGTGAACTTGAAGCCCATCGGCTGGACCACCTTTGCAAAGAAATGGCGCAATGCCTTCTTCCGCGATTCAATATTCATTCAGCGCCACCTCATAGCCCCAACGCCGCCGAAAAGCCGTCCGGCTGGTAGCCGACAATGACTTGCTCGCCTATCCGGACAAACGGGAAGCCACTCGCACCGGCAGCGTCGAGCTCCCGCATGATTCCCTCTTGAGTGGTCTGATCAGCGAGGTCATAGTCGACGTAGTTGAACGGAATCTCATGGTCGGTGAAGAATTTCTTCGTCTTTCGACACCAGGGGCAGGTGGAGAGCGCGTAGACAATGACCTTCTTCATGGTGTTCTTCTTTCAGGACAGGCTGACGAACAGCCGGCCCGTGTCGGATTTTGTCGGATAGGTGGCGAGGCCGAGTTCTGGCGCATCGAGGAACCTTCCGGTTCGAACATCGAAGCGCCAGTCGTGGCAGGGGCAAGTGATCGTGAAGCCATTTAGATCTCCCATGAATAGTGGACACGCCATGTGGAGGCACTTGCCTGAAACGGCATAGACCATGCCGCCAACACGCGCCAGGACGACATTCACTCCCAGCGGGTAGGCCGCCACCATGTGCCCTTCCGGGAGCGCCGCATCGTCCACGGCGTATGTCCAGTTCATCGCACTCATGTTCATATGTGATGGCTATGCTTGCGGACTTATGCCGGTGCGTCGATCGAATTGGTGCGAACCAACTTCTTGTTGACGAACTGCTGGATGCCCATGTCGCCAAGCTCGCGGCCGTAACCGGAATCCTTGACGCCGCCGAAGGGAAGTTCGTCGAATGTCTTCAGCGTCTTGCCGTTGTAGGGGTTGATGCTTTGGTAGCTCATATCTGTTTCCTCTGTGGTTGTGTCAGCCGGCCCAGCTCGGTAGCCGGGAAAGCACGGCGTTCTCCGCGCATCCTTGGAGGCATTGTTTTCCATGCCGCCAGGGCGCTCTGTTCGGCGTCACACATAGTGATGCCGCCGGGCGCCGCAACAGTCGCTGCGTAATCGCGGACATCCGGCAGGCGCAGGTCGCGCAGAAACTCGCCGCCGTTGGCGTGGGCATTGGCCCCCATGCGGCGCGCACCAACAGGTGTCAGCGCCGCCAATTCGGGCATCAACCTACCGTCGGCATCGAACAGCTCTTGGGGGCGGTAGGACTGCATCCAGAGTTCCAAGAGCAGCATGTGCTCCGGCTTTTCCATTTCGCCGAAGGGCACCTGGTGCCAGCGCCAGTGGTCCTCCACCTGCGAACCGTCGACCGCCTGATGACCTGTCCAACCCTTGGGCGAACGAAGGACAATCATTGGCCAAAGCGGGCGACCTCGCTCGTTGCCATCGCGGGCCTGGTATTGAATGTCGCGAATCGCCGCGATCGCCCGATCGACGGTTTCAGCCATCAATCGATGCAACACCGCCGGTGCGTCGCCTTCGACGAAGTACGGCTTGTAACCATAGTCCAGCAACAGGCTTTCCAGGCCGACGTCACCGATATGCGCGAGGATGGTTGGGCTGGCGATGTCACGGCCATTGAGATGCAGAATAGGCAGCACGGCACCGTCCGTTCGCGGATTGAGAAACTGGTTGGCATGCCACGATGTTGCCAGCGGCCCTGTATCGGCTTCACCATCGCCGACGACGCAACAGGCGATCAGTTCCGGGTTGTCCAGTACGGCGCCAAAAGCCTGGAACAAGGAGTAACCCCACTCCCCGCCTTCGGCGAGCGACCCCGGTGTTTCGGTGGCAGCAGGACTGGCAATCCCGCCGGGGAACGAGAACTGGCGAAACAGACGGCGGATGCCCTCCTCGTCCTGCGCGACGTCAGCGTAGAATTCGCTGTAGCTGCCTTCAAGGTAGGCGTTCGCCACCACGGCGGGGCTACCATGGCCGGGACCGGCGATGAAGATCATGCTGAGATCCTGCCGCCTGATCACGCGGTTCATATGCCCGTAGACGAAGTTCAACCCCGGCGTCGTGGCCCAGTGGCCGGAGAGGCACGGCTTGATATGCGCCCGTTGCAGCGGCTCCGTCAGCAGTGGATTGTCAAGCAGATAGATCTGCCCGACTGATAGGTAGTTGGCCGCGCGCCAATAGGCGTCGATGCGCCTGAGTTCTTCATTGTCGACGGGCATGACCATCCTCCGGGACGAATCAACTCTGACCACTGTGCGCCCAAGGTCAAAACATCTCGGTGCGATGGCGAACATAGTTGGCCGACGGTAATCCAGACTGCGTGTTTCAGCCTCTCTACGTGCGTTGCCGCACAGTGCAGTCATGCCTACCCGCGTAGCATGCGTCGGATGATCAAGCGAGGGAGTCGGAGATGAAACAATCAGGACTGATTGGCTTTTGCATTCTGCTGGCTGCTGCGATAGTGTTGCTGCAATCGTTGCCCGTCCAAGCCGATGAGGGAATGCAGCCACCCTCCGGCGCGATGACCAGCCACGCTCGCCATTCCGCCTGGATCCAGCACACGCAAAGCACTCTGGATGAACTCAAGGGCAAGTTGAATCTCAGCCCGGAGCAGACCACGGCATGGAAGACGTGGTCGGACGGAGTGACAAAGGATGCTCAGCGGCAGCTCGAACAAGAGAAGGCCTGGCTTGACGATAAGGCAGTCGGCGGCAGACCGACAATCGACGGCCCAACCCCCGAGCGCATGCTGCGGGGAATCGAGCGTTTGCGCGGCGAAACCAAATGGATGCAGCAACAGCTGAATCAACTGGAAGCCGCCCAGGTTCGCACCAAGAACTTCTACGATGCTTTGACTGTCAACCAGAGAACCATTTTCGATCTCTTCTGGCACCTGCTGCACCATCGGGTCGCCGGTCACGATGACGGCGGTGGCATGGTGATGGGTTCCTGCCAAGGAGAGTTCGATGGCCCAGTCTGTGGCCGGTAAACGGCCCTGAACCTTTTCCCGGGTGACAATCATGCATACCATCTTGTCAAGATTCTGCGTTCTTCTCGGTTTGCTCCTGATCGGCGCGAGCCTGTCTATTCCTGCAGTAGCCCAGTCACGAGGCGGTGGCCACAGTGGCGGTGCATATAGCGGTGGCCATGGTGGCGGATACGGCGGCCATCGCGGCGGCTATGGCGGCGGTTGGCACGGCGGCACAGCCTGGTGGGGCCTGGGACTCGGCCTGGGCCTGGGATTGGAAGCCGCGTACCTTGGCAATCCGTACTACTACTACCCGGCCCCTACCTACTACTACCCATACGCCCCATCGACGGTTATCGTCGAATCACCGCCGCTGCAAATGCCACCCCAGGAGATGGCGGTGGCTCCGCCCACTTCACAACCGACGCCAAGTTGGTACTACTGTGATCCGCTCAAGGGCTACTATCCGTACGTGACGCAGTGCCCGGAACCCTGGCGCATGGTTCCTGCAGTGCCGCCCGAGCCGGCACGTTGAGCATTGCCGGTCATACCGGCGAGTGACGCGGCGAGAGATCGACTATTTGCACGGGCGAGGTCTTGTAGGATAGGCTCTCGGTCATGCTGGTAATCGCCGCCCTCACGCTCAAGAAAGCGGTCACGCTGTTTGCCCTGGTGGGTCCCATCTCCATGATCCCGATCTTCCTCGCCGCCGCCGGGCGACTGGATGCCTCTGGCAAGGCGCGGTTCGCCCAAACCGTCGCAATCAGTGTCACGGTGGCCCTGCTGGTGGCAACCTTCCTGGGCATGCCCCTGCTCGGCTTCCTCGGCGTATCGCTGGGCGCCATGCAGGTGGGTGGCGCCACCATCGTCCTGCTCTTGGCAATCGCCATGGTGCTCGGCAAGGAAACCTCCTTCAAGGGCATGTCGACAGCGGAAGCCGATCAGGCGGTCGGTGAAGCGTCCATCGTGCCCCTGGCCGTGCCCCTGCTCGCCGGACCGGCGGCCTTTAGCTACGTCATGGGTAACAGCGCCTGGTCCACTTACGCGGACCTGGTCCCGGTGGTGCTGCCGATCCTCATCGTCGGCGTCTCCTGCTGGATTACCTTTCGCGCTGCCTGCCGCGCAGAACAGGAAGTCCGCAAGTCCACGCTGGATGTGGTGGAACGCGTCGGCGGCTTCATTCTCGCCGCCATTGCCGTGGAAATGATGGCCACTGGCTTGCGGAGCCTGTTTCCCATTCTCGGCCCAACCTAGGATCTGTCCTAAATATCTTCTCTTAGGCGGCCTTGCGCACAGACGTTAGCGCGCGTCTGGCCTAGTCTTTGCCTGCTCGCCATCACCTCTAACCATGGTGATGACGTCCATTTATGACAAGCGCGACCGCATTGATACCGAGTGTCTCCACACTCAGCACCTCTTCTGCTTTAGGGCTCATTGCCCAAGTGGCACAGAGGGCGAGTTCCCTGCTCATCGTGCCCAGCGTAATAGTGAGCCTGGGCGCCACGTCGCCGTTGCCTATCACGTACAACGCGACAGGAACGTTCGAGTCCCTGTTGCCTGTGGCAGCCAGCGTGGCTGCCACGACCACTACCGCTAGCACGACCGCTACCGCTAGCACGACGGCAAGCGCGCAACCGGCCGTAGCCCGATTGGCCGACGACGCCACAGCGTTATCGGCAGGCAGCCAAGCCACTCTGACACTCGACCAGACTTTGGCCCGCCAGATGCTGATCGATCTATATTCCTCGGCCACGGGGTTGGATGCCGCAGCAGCGGCCAACGCAGCCTCCCTCGCCGATATTCCTCAGGAATTGTCGGCAAACAGCACAGCTCAGTCAATCAACAGCCTAGCGGCCACAAATCTCAGGCTTTCTGCTGCGGCACTGCTGAATAGCACTGGCACTGCTGCCACGACTACCTCCGCGAGCAATGGCACTTCGGTCACCGCACTCGCTCCGACTGCCAATCCCACTAGCACCGACATCGCGCTGGCCCTGAATAGCTCACTATTGGGTAACGTGGACCTCACCGCTGCCTCGACCGGAGTCGCCGGCAGCCAAACCAAGTCCACGACGACCAACACTGGCACTGTCACCAACGCCACGCCTCCTCCGGCCACGACGCCAGCCGCCGCCGCTTCGACGGCGGGCAATGTGGCGAGCCCTGCCACCGCCACCACCACAAGCTCGACGGCGATCGGCAATGCATCCACCAATTCTGCAGCGGCGAATGCCAGCGCCACCGCCCAGACAACCAGCACGTTGGCGAATGGTTTTCTCCTCGATTCCATCGCCCAGGCGGCAACCACTATCGAGAGAAATCCGGCCTATGCCAGTGCGGCCGCAGGACTCTATCTGAACGCAATGATCTTCCACTTGCAGCACGCAACCCCCGCCGCCCTCACGAACATCGCTGACAGCGTCCAGCCAGTAACCGCAATGCCCGCCATCAACGCGGTCGAACCCATCTGAACGTAGATGTCTAGTAAGGCCGCCGCTGTGCGGCAGCGAACAGACCATGATGAAGCGACGGCCTATAAGGTACACAGACAAGGCTTCTGCAGTCGAGGTCGAATCGCTGGCTACAGTACTTCCGGAAAGAGTGGCGTAGGCAGCAGTGCACAATCGAGGTGAGAGGCATGGGCATTAGGGGCATGGTGATATTGGCTGTCCTCGGCGGCGTCGGTAGCGCGCAAGCCGATGTGCAGTTCAATTGCCCGACCCGACTGGCGACTCTGGAGCAGGAGGTGCCGGCCTACCTGCGCACATTGGCGATATCTGCCGATCAAGTCGTGCAGACCACGGACGAGCAGTCCGGAGTGCTCAACCTGACCCTGCGCACACCGGCCGCAGATACCAGTACGCTCGATTTCATCGCCCGGCCGGCGCTCTCCCTTGCCGATGAAGCGGTACGGCTTCCCACGGCCACGGGCAAGTTGCGTCTGGTGCTGACGGTATCCAGAAAGGAAATCGTCCTGGCGCTACTGCAGCATGGCCGAGTAACTGAATTCAAGGATGAGGCCTGCAAGCTTGAAGCGCTAACCGATCACGTAGGCGTTCGGCAGAACATTGTGGCTTGGGCGGAGAATTTGAACTGGTCCTGGCCGGACGGCCGATCGGCACAATGGAACAGCAAGTTCTGGCGGCGCGGCACGCCCAACCCCGGGGTATCGATTTACGCCGCATTCATGGATGCCTTCCTCCATCAGGAAAAGTACTCGATCGGCTGTTATACGGCAACCAAACTCGTCGTCGTCCAAGGGATCCTCGACTATTTTCGCCGCGTCAAACCTGACCCGGCGCGCGCCCGGAAGGTGGAGAAGGCATTGCTGGTCGACGGCGAGCCGCTGGTGGATATCGAACCCGGCCGCATGTGGCACTTCGAGGCAGACTTCGACACCCACGACCTTGAGCGCCCAGGAAAGCTGCTGGACATTCAAACAGTCGCTGCTCCGGACAACTTTGTTCCCGGCGACTGGGGCTATCTACTAAACACGGATGCCGACTCCGCCAGAGATGCAGGCTACGAGGGCTCCAATGCCATCTATTTGGGTCGCAACAGATTCGATGACTACTACAACGATCACAGTCACGCCTACACCTACGAACAAAAGCTCGACGAGGTCTATCAGTGGCGCAATGGTGTCTTCAATCGCATTCGCGACGCAAAGAGCATCAAGCCGCTGACTCCTGAGGCATTGGCCCGCTTGACAGCCACACCGGCCAGCGGCGGTATACAACTGGACATCCGCGTTGGCCCGCGACACTTTTGATCACGGCAAGGTACCGCGATTGACGATACCCTTCCGCTGCATCAAATCCCGCGCCACGTAGGTTCCCGCGCTGGCGAGATTCATCAGCGGATTGGCGCTGCAATAGGCATCCATCATCTGGAACACCAACTCATTGTCCGTGCCAGCAAGAAAGTCCATGCCGGATCCGGCCACCAGCCCGCTGAGGTAACCGATCAGCCAAGTCTGGTAGGTCTCGGAATTGAGCGGATAACCGGCCCTCTCGTCCTGCCGATACTGCTGCCAGCCAACACAAGTGCGCGCACCTCGGGATTCATAAGCCAAGCCGGCCTGGCTGATCAGCAAGCAACCCAGCGTCAAAATGTGCCACAGGCGCCTTTGCCAAGCACAACGCCGGCATGTGCCGAACAAACTCAGCCGCGCTGATTCAAACCGGCGCCGCAGCCGACGGGAGTTCATGTCGGGGCCGAGCCACTTCAATGTAGGGCACTGTCGCTACAACGGCCAGGCGTTCACGCAAATTCTCCGCCTCCGTTGCCGTCGCCAGGGCAGACTCCAGGGTCAGGGAACATAGGTAGTGGCGCAACTGCTCATCGACGCGGCGCCACAGGTCATCAGTGACCTTCGTCGGATCATCCGGCGCTGCTCCGCTGTGTTGCGGCGCTGCGCGGTCGAACGTTTCCCGGTCGACCATGGCAATGATGTCGGCAACGGTGATCTCGGACAAACGTCGTTGCAGCAGGTAACCGCCACCCGGACCGCGCAGACCAGCGACGATACCGTGTTGGCGCAGTATCTTGAACAGATACTCGAGGTAGGACTTCGACGCGCGCTGACGCCTGCCGATATCGGCCAGGCTCACAGGTCCATTCTTGCCATGGACGGCAATATCCAGGATGGCGGCGATCGCTACCCGTGCCTTGGTACTGATTTTCATGTTGGCTCCTTCCCCGTAGTGGGGCAAACGATAGGGGCATTCGCCATATGCGTCCGTGCGTTTCCGCACGTAGCCGGATCTAGCCGAGCCCATGAGCAACCAGGCCACTTGCGGCTGCCCGATCCAGGACAAGGAGCCCCGACTCGCGCCGAATTCGGCCGGCCGGCACGGAATCATCCCCCTGGGCAAGACGTATCGCGGCTGCGGCCTTCTGCTCGCCGGTGACCAGCCAAAGGATCCTGCGTGCCCGGTTGATGAGCGGGAAGGTGAGCGTCAGCCGCCGCCAACCCTTGTAGTGGGAGGTAACGGCGACATCATCAGCGACAACTTCGGTGGCCGCGTCGCCCGGTAGCAACGAAGCCGTATGCCCGTCCGCGCCCAGCCCGAGATGAACGAGGTCGAGTTGGGGCGGCGAACCGGCGACCTGATTCAGAAGCAGGCCATAGGCTTTGGCCGCCGCTGCGAGATCTGCATCCTCTACCGGCATCGGATAGACCTGCCCAAGTGGAATCGGCACCCGGGCCAGGAGCGCTACACGCAACTGACTCAGATTGCGTGCCGGACTGCCCATCGGCGCCACGCGCTCATCGACTTGCAAGATATGGACGTTGTGCCAATCAATTTTTTCCGCCGCCAGGCGTAGCAGCATCTGCAGCGGAGTATTGCCGCCGCTGAGCGCCACCACGAATCGTCCACGCGCCGCAATGGCCTCTCTTGCCACCTCGGCAATCCAGGCTGCCGCCCGGCGAGAAGCGGCAATGGCATCGTCATGCACTTCGGTCGGCAAGGTATTGCTGTCGCTGCTGGCCCGATCCATGGCTCAGGGTCCCGTCGGAGGATTGCGCCAGCCGCCGAGTTCGCTGATCATCGCGTCGGCCTCGACGGGCCCCCAGGTGCCGGGCAAGTACTCGCGCACGGGCGTCCGCTTATCGAGAATCGGGTCGACGATCCGCCAGGCTGCCTCGATGCCGTCCTGCCGCCCGAACAGCGTCGCGTCGCCTCGCATGGCATCGCCGAGCAACCGCTCGTAGGCTTCCATTTCATCGTCCTGGGTATCGCAGACCAGCAGTTCAATTTCGTCGCCAACATTCTCCGTGCCATGTCGCTTTACCCGGGCACCGATGGCGATCGCGACTTTGCGCGGGCCCAAACGAAAGCGCAGATAGTTGCCCTGCGCCGGAGTGACTTCAGGAAACACAGCTTGCGGCGGACGCCGCAGCGACACCACGACCTCCGTCGCTGTGATTGGCAGGTGCTTGCCGGCACGAATGAAGAAGGGCACGCCCTGCCAGCGCCAGGAATCCAGATGAATCTGCATCGCCGCGAATGTCTCCACGCGCGAGTTGGGGTCGACATCGGCTTCCGCCCGGTAGCCCAGATACTGACCGCGCACCAGGCTGCGTCCGGTCAGTGGCCGGATGGCGCGGAAGACTTTCACTTTCTCGTCGCGCAACGGTTCGCTGCCGTGGCCGATCGGCGGCTCCATAGCCAGATTGGCGACCACCTGCAGCAAGTGGTTCTGGACCACGTCGCGAATCGCACCAACTTCCTCATACAGACGGCCGCGACCCTCGACGCCGAAAGTTTCCGCCATGGTGATCTGCACGCTCTCGACGTAGTTGCGATTCCAGATCGGCTCAAGAAAGGAATTGGCGAAACGAAAGAAGAGCAGGTTCTGCACCGGCTCCTTGCCGAGATAGTGATCGATGCGGAAGATCGCTGACTCATCGAAAACCTTGTGCAGGGTCTGGTTGAGAGCCTGCGCCGAGACCAGGCTGCGCCCGAATGGCTTCTCCACCACCACGCGGCTGTTGGCAGCGCAGGGCAACTGACCAAGTCGGTTCACCACGACAGGAAACATGCTTGGCGGAATAGCCAGGTAGAACATGGGCCGCTCTGCCCCGGCCAGCGCGTCGCACAGCCGGCGAAAGGTGTCGACATCGTCGTAATCGCCGTCGACAAAGCGCAGTAGTTCCGCCAGCCTGGCGAATGCCGCTTCGTCAAGCACACTGGCCTTCTCCAGGCAATCACGGACGTGGCCACGCAGCTGCTCCAGGTTCCAGCCGCCGCGGGCGATACCTACTACCGGGACGTCAAGGTGACCACGGCGAACCATCTGCTGCAATGCCGGATAGATCTTCTTGGCGGCGAGATCGCCGGTCGCCCCGAACAACACCAGCGCATCCGCGGTCAGGGCGCTCATGTGCCGCCCTTGGCCGGTGCTTGTTCCGCGTGGCCGCCAAATTCGCTGCGCATCGCCGACAACAATTTGTCCGCGAAAGCACTTTCACCACGCGAACCGAAGCGTTCAAAGACTGCAGCGCTCAGAACCGGTACCGGCACCGAGGTATCGATGGCCGCCTTCAGCGTCCAGCGGCCTTCTCCCGAGTCCGACACCCGCCCCTGGAAGGCCGACAGATCGGCGTCGCGCTGTAGCGCCTGCGCCGTCAAGTCCAGCAACCAGGAGCGAATGACGCTGCCACGTCGCCAGACCTCGGCAATGTCACCAAGCTCGAGGTCGTACCGATAAGCGTCCGGATCCTCCAGCGGCGCCGTCTCCGCATCCGCTTGGCGACCAACGCTACCGCTATTGGCGTGGCGGAGGATGTTGAGACCTTCAGCGTAGGCGGCCATGATGCCGTACTCGATGCCGTTGTGAACCATTTTGACGAAGTGTCCGGCGCCGCTGCCGCCACAGTGCAGATAGCCCTGCTCGGCGCTGCTGGCAATACCGTCTCGGCCAGGCGTTCGCGGCGCGGCGTCGATGCCCGGCGCGAGCGCCATGAAGATCGGCTCGAGCCGCCGGACGATGATCTCCTCACCGCCGATCATCAGGCAGTAGCCCTGATCCGCGCCCCAGATGCCGCCACTGGTACCGACATCCAGGTAGTGAATGCCGGCTGGACCAAGCCGTTTGGCGCGGCGCATGTCGTCGCGATAGTGGGAGTTACCGCCATCGATCACCACATCGCCGGGCTCGAGCAACTTGGCTAGGGAGGTGACCGTTTCTTCAACCACCGCCGCCGGCACCATCAGCCAAACGCTGCGCGGGGGTTCCAGTCTGGCGACGAAATCTTCCAGCGATTGCGCGGCAATCGCGCCCTCGGCGGCAAGCCGGGCCACGGCATCGCCATGAATGTCATGGACGACGCAGACCTGGCCGCCGCGCATCAGACGGCGACACATGTTCGCGCCCATTCTGCCCAAACCGATCATACCCAGTTGCATATGCCATCCCTTTCACGAGCGCGAATGATCAATAGCTCCGCTCAACGAGGTCCACCTGAAAATTGCGACCTTCCCAACGATCCGGATCGGACCAATGGATCGTGAAGGCCACGCGAGATCCGGCGCCCAGGTCGCCAACTGGAATATCCGCCAATTGCACGCCGAGACCAGTGTCGTGTGTCGGCGAATTGGTCGCCGTCTGCCAGCCATCGACGCTCCAAAGCACCGTAGCCGCCGCCGGCAGGCAAATGCCCAGTACCTGCCCGGCTTGCAACAATCTAGCCGGCTGCCGTTGGCTCCAGAACACGCGATCAGTCGTCTTGCATAGACCACGATAGCGGTCCTGCACACTGGGCAAGGCGTCAAAGGGTCGGCCCAGCGCCCGGCTGACCACCAGCTTGATAAACTCCGCGTGGGCCCACACCAGAGGCATGGCCGAACCGGTCGGTTTGCCGGGATAGAGATTGCGCTCCGGAATCGCAGCCGCATCCCACACCTGTTCCGGCAGCAGCCCACCGCTGCCGGCCATTGCCGCCATTGTCTCCAGATAGGGTAGCGGATCGACACCGGCAACCAGTTCGAAGTGTCCGCGTTCACCGGCAAGCAGCGGCCACGGCCGCCCTTGCCCCGTGCCGTCGAACGGACTGCCGTCGGCGTGTTCGCCGTAGCCGTCGCCGGTATAGCGCCGCCAGGCCGGACCGTTGGGCGTATCGACCCGAAGATGGTCATCCACCGTCTTGACGCTGGCACGGATCAAGGGATCGTCGGCGCTGCGCAAGCCGAAGCGCACCAGTTGCAGAAAGTCGGTGCCGATCTGTTCCTGCGCCGGCAGTCCCGGGTCACGGACAAGATTCTTGATCGGCAATACCAACCTGAGGCTATCGCCCAGATCAGCACTCGGCGGCGGCGCAATGCGAACATAGTGCGCGTCCACCCCGGACTCCTGAGCGATGTGTGTGCCATGGGCACTGGCCCAATTCTCCACTTGCGAATTCCAATAGTCCGCAAGGGCAAGCGCGAAATCGCGCCCCGGCTGGTCGAGAAAACATGCGCCGCCCACCAGTGCGGCGATGCACACCGCCAGGGTGAACGTGTTGATGCCGGCATCCTCTTCCCAGCGATCCTGCTCGGTACCCGGGCCGTTGGCGGCGATAAAGCTCAGGGCGCCGCGCACCATGTCACGGACCTCCACGGCGTCGAGCGCACCACGCTCGGCCAGCCCCGCCGCCAGGAGCACGGGGAAGGCCATTTCGTCGAGCTGCATGCCGCCCCAGAACGCCTTGCCGCCGAGCCATTGGTTCTGCGCCCAATGCCCGTCTTCGTTCTGGGTGGCGATGAGATAGCGCAGAATCGAACGCGCTTCGTCGATTTCGCCAAGAGCCAGCAGCGCTCCAGCGCTCTCGACCAGGTCGCGCGGCCAGACGAGATGGTAGCCACCGACGTCATCGCGGCTGTTGCCCCAGGGAATGCTCAAGCTTGCCACCATGGCGCCGGGATAGGTCTTGTCACGATGCACCTTCAGCACCATCGCCGACGTCGCTATCTGGTCACGGATCTGCGCCGGCAGATCGCCTGGACATTGCAGCTGCCCCTGCCAGGCGCGCCAGGCCGAAACATGCTCCTGCCAGGCATGCTGAAATGGTTCGCTGAGGGCGGAGAAGGCCAGCGTCGCCGCCGATTCCCGGCTGGTGCCGAAGCCCAGCGCCAGCGTGGCTCGACGGGGCAATTCGCCGATCAGAGAGACGTTGCCGGGACCGGCTATGTCGAATTGCCAGGTCAATGCTCCGTTGGCGGCAAAGTCCTGCCAACCGTCGCTGGTACCCACGTAGCCGACACTCGCTGCCCCCCAGGCATCGCGCTGGCCGTCATCGACTGCCGCCAGCGCAAGCGAAAATGGCCCCTGGTCGGCCCAAAGTACCTTGCGTCCGCGGTAACGATCCACCCGCGCCGTATTGTCGTTGCCGGTACCGCCGAGATGCGTCGCCAGCAAGGCATAAGGCCGCAAACCCTCGTCCCCGTCGAGCGTCACTTCGAGTAGCAAGACGTCTCGATGCGAATCCGGCGCGATGCGCAGACGCAGGTCGAAACGAGGATGCCGGTGAACAATTTCGACTGCCGGAATGCCTGGCGCCGGCAGTTCGCTACGGTAGTTGCCCAGACGCTTGACCTCGACCCAGAAACCTTTTCCGTCGGCGACGATGAAGCCCAGATCACGGATTTGCGGCACATCCACACGCGGGTAATAGACTTCGTTGAGGATGCCATAGCCGGTGGTAAACCACAGCCGTGGCGAGCCGAGCGCGCAGCCCACCATGTCCTTGGCACTGCTCGTCCAAGTCGGGGCAATACCTGGGTTGCCTGGCGCGTGCATGGCTGCCCTCCGGTTCAGGAAGCGGCGCCGTCAACCCTGATGCGCCGCCTCGTTCACTGCTTGCAAGATTCTCCGTTCGATGGCGTGGCGCGAAATGCCGTAACGCTCCAGTAGTTGTTCCCCCGTGCCGGAACGCGGCTCGCTGGCAACTGCAAGCCGGTAGACCGGCGCGCCCAGGCCCAGCGAACCCACTACCGCCGCGACTGCGTCGCCCAGACCGCCATCGACCCAGTGGTCTTCGACCACAAAAATTGCCGAAGTTTCCTGCGCCGCCCGCGCCAACGTGTCGGCATCGAGGGGCTTGACCGAATAGGCATCGATGACCCGAGTCACAATTCCCTTTTCCTTGAGACTGTCGTGTGCCGCCAAGGCTTCGTGGACCGTGATGCCGGCCGCGACGATGGTGAAAGTGTCCGCGGACGATGAACGCAGGGTCTTGCTGCCGCCGACTGAAAAGACCTCGTCGTTGTCGTAGATGACCGGCGACTTCGGGCGGCTGGTGCGCAGATAGACGATGCCGCAGGTACGGGCCGCCTCTTCGGTCAGGCGCTCGGCGCTGACGGCGTCGCACGGATAGAGAATGGTATTGCCATTGAGCGCGCGAAACATGGCGATGTCTTCCAGTCCCATCTGGGACGGTCCATCCTCGCCAATCGAGACGCCGGCGTGGCTGCCGCAGAAGACAAGCTGGTGTGGCCGGCTGTGGCTGGCCATGCGGATGAAGTCGGCAGCACGGGTCAGAAAGCAGGCAAATGTGGACACAAAGGGCAGCTTGCCGCTTGCTGCCAGCCCCAGCCCAACGCCGACCATATTCTGTTCGGCGATCCAAGACTCGAAGAAGCGTTCCGGATACGCATCGGCGAACAACTTGCTACGCGTTGATTCACTGACGTCGCCGTCAAGCGCCACAAGGTCCGGAATCAGCGCACCAAGCTTCCTGAGAGCGTTGCCGTAGCCCTCCCGGGTGGCAACCGCCTCGCCCGCTTGATAGGCCAACTGCAGGCGAGGAAATGCTTCGCTCTGACTCGTTGCCTCGAACTGGCCAACACCCCGGGGTTCAACGTGGAGCCTGATGTCGGCTTCGCCCAGTTCGGCAAAGGCTTGCTCCATCTGCTTCTTGTCGAGCGCTTTGCCATGCCAGCCCAGAGCCCCCTGCAGAAACGAAACCCCCTTACCCTTTTCCGTGCGGGCAATGATGGCCGTAGGTCCGGCGTCGCGAGCGCGGTGCAGAGCATAGACAATATCCGGCAAATCGTGGCCATCGATCTCGATGGTCCTCCAGCCAAAGGACTGAAAGCGACGGACAAATACCGACCCATCATGGTCATACGGCGCCGGGCCGGTTTGGGCCAGGCCGTTCATGTCAACGATGGCGATCACCTGCGACAGCTTGTGCAGTGAGGCAAACTGGGCGGCTTCCCATACCGAACCTTCGGAACATTCGCCGTCACCCAACAGGCAATACACACACGCGGCAATGCCGTCGAGGCGATTGGCCAAGGCGATACCGTTGGCAGCCGACAGCCCTTGGCCCAGGGAACCCGTGGCAACCCTGACCCACGGATTGTTGGCGGTCGGATGGCCCTCGAGATTGCTGTCCAGGCGGCGCAAGGTCAGGATATCGTCGGTGATGGCACCGGCCTCATGCAGGGCCGCCCACCAGATGGGCGCCGCGTGACCTTTCGACAGGATGAAACTGTCGACGTTGCGTGCCTGCGGCGCCTTTGGATCCCAGCGCATCTCGCGGAAGAAGAGTGCAGCGACGATATCGGCGCAGGACATGCACGAGGTGGGATGGCCCGATCCCGCCGCAGTGGTCATGGCGATGACCTCGCGACGCAGTTTGCGCGCCATCATTTCGAGCCCTGTCGTATTCCCGGCCAGGACGTACTTGTCCCGCTTGTCGCTGATGATGTCGAGCAGGGCCTCGTAGGGTTCGATGAACTTCTGAATGCCTTCGCTTTCGAGTTGCCCGGTGACCAGAGCGAAGTCGATGCCGACAGCTGCCAGCCCGGTCATCACTCGCTGCGCCTCGTCGATACCGTGCACCAGCGTGTTCTCCACGTCGCCGTGATCGGCAAAGGCGGCGATGGTCTCTTCCGGCAGGGTATTGACCGTGTACGGCCCGATCAGCGGTTCGACATACATGACATCGCGATAGGCGACGTTCTTGGTGCTGGTGCTCGCCCAAAGCACCCGCTGAGGCCTGGCACCCGCTTGCGCCAAGACCCGCCAGCGCTGGCCGGCAATCAGCTCCTGAAAACTCCGATAAGCCAACTTGGCGTTGGCAACGCCGGCCTTGCCCTGCAAGAGCGCGGCTTGCGCGCTGGTACGCTGGCCCAACATCTGATCGACCAGGACATCGATGCGGCTGAGAAAGAAGCTCGCCACCGATGCGACGTGGTTGAGCGGTCTGCCGGCTGCGAGACGCCGCTCCAGCGCCCGCAGGTAGGCGTCGGCGACCGCCTGGTAGCTGGCAACGGAAAACAACAGCGTGATGTTGACGTTGATACCCTCGAACAACAACTCTTCCACCGCCGCCACTCCGGCCGCTGTGCCGGGAATCTTGATGAACAGATTGGGCCGGTCGACCACGGCGTAAAGTCGCTGCGCTTCGGCAATGGAAGCCTCAGTGTCATGGGCAAGATGCGGCGAAACTTCCAGGCTGGCGAAACCATCCACGCCCTCTGTGCGGTCGAAGACCGGACGGAGGATGTCACAGGCGGCGCGAACGTCGGCAGTGGTCAGGTCATCGTAGATCTCCTGAACCGAACGGCCGGCGAGCGCCTGCAGCCGAATCTGCTCATCGTAGTCGTGACTCTTGGCAATCGCCTTGTGAAAGATGGCCGGGTTCGATGTCAGGCCGCCCAACCCTTCCTGATTTACCCGTCGCGCCAGACTGCCGTCGACGATCATCCTGCGCGTCAGGTTGTCAAGCCAATAGCTTTGGCCGTATTCGATCAGCCGCGACGGATTCATCAGGTGACTCCTCAATGGGGTGGGCCAGGTGGCGGCTCGAACGAACGGCTAGCGACGAAGATCGAGCGGGAAGAACAGGTTGATTCCTGGCGATTGCTGAGGCTCGTAATAGACGGGCGGCGGAACGTAGACCGGCTGCGCATAGTTGTAGGGATGCCGGTACCGTTGCTGGTAGACAAAGTTGCCCCGATGATCGCTCTGCCACTGGCGGTGATCGCGATTGTCTTGCCGGCCATTTCGCCCGTCTCGATTGTCTCGCCTATCTCCGTCATCTCTGGCCGCCAGCGCCGGCGATAGTGACAGGCTGCCTAGCGTCGTGACCAATACGAGCGCCAGCGCCACCTTGCGACCCGTTGTCTCGAACCAACTGCTCCGTAATATTGAGGATTTCATTGCGTTCTTCCCTTCTTGGCATCATGGATGCAAATGCGACGGGGCCCGGACGCTTGGCCGTACTGCCCTGCCCGCATTCGCCATCAATTCTTGGCTGAAGCCTTGCGACCCTGTTTGTGGCGAGCAGACATGTGCTCACCGCGGCGGAAAAGGTTGTCTGCGGCAAGTTTCTGCGGATCCGACATGCTGTCGTAAAGGACGGCGAAGACCGGCGTCAGCTTCTTGATCCCCTCTGCGTGGGCGTCCGCGATCTCGCCGTAGGACTTCAGATCGTCGAGCGCGGTCATGTCTTTGCTGTGCGCCATCCTGGCCTGGACCAGCACATCGATAGCGCTGGCGTCGTCGCGCATCGTCTGCGCGACCTTGCTCCACTGTTCCTCCTGCGCTGCCGTGATATTGAGCTTGGCATGCATGTCCTGGATGCGCAGTTCGGTGCGATCCTTGTGATCACCCTTTTCGGCGGCGAGGCTCACTCCGGGCGCGAACGCCAACGTAAAGATAAGGACGAATGCCGCCAGCAGGCGAACACCGAGATGATTTGATTGACTGCCACTCTGGTTCATATCGACTCTCCGGTTTGGTTCAACGTATTGCACTCACGCGACAGCAGAGTGCACCGATGGAGTCGTCATTGTTGCGAGTATTTCGCCGCGCCTCCGTTCGCTGGAGCACATTGGCCGACACTTCGGCCCTGGCCATGGACGAACGTGCGGGCCAATGGCGCAAGAGCAGGGTAGCTGTCGCCATCTTGATACGTGTGGTCTCTCAATCAGTGTTGGCGGATGATGTTCGCTTAAGCCGCCCAGCGAGACAATTCCTGTTGCTTACCGCATGATCTTCAAGAATAGCAAACGTCGTCAGCCACAACGCGGAGCAACCAACCTCTTGTACCCGGTAATCCAGGCGCTTCGCATGCTTGCCGTGGTTACCGCGATTGCTTGTCTACCAGCCGCCCAGGCTTGGGCCGAATTACCCGATCCGGTGACTTTTGGCGTCGCCATCGAGGCCGGCCACCTGGATCAGGCTCGGGCCTGGCTTGATGAAGGCTTAGATCCGAACCAGCTCGCCGACAGGATCGGTAGCGGTCTGATGATCGGTGCCTGGGAAGGCAACATACCGATAATGGACTTGTTTCTTTCCCGCGGCGCCGATCCGAANNCGGCGTTGGCGTGAACAGAAACGGCAACTATTGGAGCGCGCTTCACTATGCGGTGTTCGCCGGACATCGAGAAATCGCGGCGCTACTGATGGCACGTGGCGCCAATGTGAACGCGCGGGCGCCGAACGATGCATCGGTCCTGATGATGGCGGCACGCGAAGGCCATGAAGATCTGGCGCGACAACTGCTTGAGGCTGGCGCCGACCCGAATCTGACCAACGACCAAGGTGATACGGCATTTACCTGGGCGATGCGAAACGGCAATTTCAGAATTGCCAGACTGGTGTCGTCGCCGGAACTCTTTGCCCAAGCGACCAGGGGGCCGCTCGCGCCGGCGCAGCTACGTTCCGTTGCGCCGCCCTCCGAGATCAGCAACCTGCTGCGCAAGCTGCGCGAGGCAGAAGCGGCCGGTAAACCGACCAACAAGCTGCGTCGTGCATTCAATGAAGCCATCGCCCGATTCAAGCGGGAGGGCAGCGCGCAATCCCAGGCAAGCAGGAAACAAGCGAAGGCCAATCCAGTTCTGGTGATCACTGCCAGCCGGAAGGCGGGCGAGCGGGCGGAGATCGTTTCAGCGCCTTTGCCCTTGCAGCCGACCAGCAAGGACGCGCCACCATCCACATTCAGCGGCAACGCATCTCGCCGACTGAATGAGAACAAACCTTAGGGACAAATTCTACCGGCCGACGACGATCGCGTGTCCAGCCTCCATATCGAGTTCGGTACGCACGCGAAGATCGATCGGCGAGGGTTCGAACCACAACTTTGCCGAGATCTCGAACACAGCCAGATTGTGGGCCTGCGAAACCGGGTCGTAGAATGGCACAACACTGATCGTTTCCGCCAGAATTCTCGTCTCGAACGTCGCAATGGCGTGCTTGATGCTCTGGGCAATTTCCGGCAGATCAAGTTCGCTGAAGCGCCGTCCCGAGATCGGCACCAGACCGTAGTTCAACGTGCTGTCCTTCACCCTTGGTGGCAGCTCAAGTCCCAGGTCGGATTCGAACTGGGTCGAGTTCAGCAGCCAGGAGATATCGCGAATCACTGCGTTGTAATACTCGCTGCGACCGATGCCGATCTTGCGCGTCTCGAAGCGCCGGTCCGGAAACTCGTCGGTCAGGCGATCCAGCAGCACCGGCATGAAGAGCACTTTGTTGCCTGACATGCTAGATCTCCCCGAACAGCAAGCGGAACAATTCCGTGTCGGGCCTGCCGGAATGGATGATCTGTCTCGCCGGCCGGGAAGGCGCTGTCTCCGCCCACCAGAAACTGCGCCGCCGGCGCAGCGAGAACTGCTCCTTTAGATCGGGCCAGGGAAAGTGTCTTCGCTGTCTTGCCCTACCCGGTTCGGAAATGCCGAGATCCTTGAGTATGCCGGACGTCGAATCGACGCTACCGATCTCGACGGCGCGGCCAAGGTCGATCACGCGTTGGTCGAAATCCTCCGGCGTCATGGCCTGCCCGACGCAATCACGTGCCAGCCGATCCAGGTCGTAGAGCCAATCGCATTGCGGCGGCAGCAGCGGGCCGAGCGAGTCACCGCGAAAGGCCTGAAGAACAATCAGCGGAAAAGCGCGGCCAAACCGGTCAGCGCTTGGTGCAATGCAGCCGAGAATGGCATCGCGGCTCCAGATGTCGGGCGTCATCGCGAAGTGCCACAACGGCGCCACCAGATAGCGCTCTCGCCAATCATCGGGTTGGGCGACGGCAAGGTTCTTCATGCCGTCACGCATCCATTCCTCAATCGCCGAATCGAAATTCGGCAGCAGGCGCCGGCTGAAGAATTCGCTCATCGAAGGCAGCTTGCCGAACCAGGCGGGCAAGGCAGTAAACGCGGGCACGTCCGTCACCGGCGATGTCCCTCCTCGCACGCAGCTGCCACGATCGATTGCCCGGTCTTCTGGAAGCCCTGGTCAGACAATCTCCGCCCCCCTGTCCTGGCGGGTGCCGAAGAAGGTCGTCTCGTCCTTGCAACCGAGCCAGACAGCCACCGCCGTTGCATTGTCGTCCCAGTTGCCGCCAACCGGCCTGGCTTCGCCAAACAACTTGTCCAGCCACTCGCGCGGATTGCGCGATTGTCGGAGGCAACCTTCCATCAACGGTTCGTCAACCGCGTCCCAAAATCCGTCGGAACAGAGCAGAAACATGTCTGCCTCTTCGACACCGAGCGGCTCGGCGCTCAACATGTCGGCCGGCTGTTCCTCGGCGCATACGGAAGCATAGAGTCGATTCCTGTCCGCCGCGCCACGAACCGATCCGCGATGTAGCCCGGCATCGATCACCGACTGCAGAACGCTGTGGTCACGGGTCAGCAGATGGGCGCGCTGGTTGCGAAACAAGTAGATGCGGGAATCGCCGAGTTGCAGCCAGAGTGCGCGACCTGCGGTGGCGTCGAGCAGCAGGCAGGCCACTGTGGAGTCCATCCGCCCCGCACCCTCGTGAAAGCGTCGTTCGCGGTCCAGACTGGATCGCGCCAAATCGAGCCCTCGTTGCAGAACGTCTTTGCTGATCGCGGGCTGCTCGGAAAAGGCGCCAAGCATCTCCTTAACCACGGCTTTCGATGCAATGTCGCCATGGTCATGTCCGCCGGCGCCATCGGCGAGGACGAAGCAGCCCAGGCCATCGCCGGCGACAAAGTTGAACGCATCTTCGTTGACCGCCCGGTCGCCCCGTTCGCTCACTGCTGCGACTGTGATGCTCATGGCGGTGGATTCGCTTCCGGACGGCTGCCGATTTCGTCCTCGTAGGCGCGCGTGAATGCCTTGGCATAGAAATCCTGGAAATCGTGACCCAAAGCATCGGCGATCCCCTGGTAGCGCGCGCAATAGGCATCCCAGTAGCGGGCACGACCGCGCATTGGACTGATCTTGCTCAGCAATCCTTTGGCGACAACCTCGGTCTGAATCTTGGCCGGATCAAAGCGATGGATGATGTCCTCCATCGCAGAGCGCATTCCCGCCACCATCCCCGTCTGGTGCGCCGACAGGTCCGAATAGGCTTCCGCCATCGCGGCGGTCGGCCCGAGAAATCCCGGATACTTGCGACCGAAGAGATATTGGACGGCGATGTCCACATCAGGCGAGAACTTCAACGGGTTGTTGTCGTTCGGCTCGATGACCGTCATCGCGACACGGATCTCCTTTTTTACCACAGCTCGCGCACGCATCAGATCCAGCGTACCAACGATCGAGATGCGCAGCAGCGCGCCGATCAGCCGCAGGGTCTCCGGACCGAATTCGCCGGCCTGGACAGGCAACTCGGCGCAAAAACCCTCCTCGAACGCGCGCTTGAGTTCCGCCCGCAGCGCCTGCGCGGACCCGTCGGCCGGCAGCGACGAGGGCGCCAACGATGGCTCGCCGTCAGCTGCCGGCTGTGCCTCGACAAGCCCATCGGCGGTCGTAGCCACCACAGTTGGCTCACTGGCAAGTTGATCGCTCGCCAATTTCGTTTGCGCAGGGGCAACAACTTCAGCCGGGCCAGACTGCGCCACCGGGGCCCGAAAAGCGGCTGCGAAGTCCGTCGCCGCCTCCATCGATGGCACTCCGGCCGAATGGCTATTGAGCGCCTCCAGCAGCGGGCTGCTCCGGGACGGGTCCGTGAACAGCAACAACGGATCGTGGCTTTCTTGATCCACGGCGAGCGTCAGCTGGATGCCCTCGGGGGCGAGGATATCCGAGCAATGGACAGCTGAAATATCCGGGTCTCCATCCACGACCGAGAATGCCGAAAGCTTGGGCATCACCACGTCCAGACCGGCATCATTGCTGTCCAGCTGATCTGGCGCAACAACAGTTTGCCGTTGTAGCGCGGCGGCGCCAAATGGATCGAAATCCGCCGGAATGATCTGCGATCGGGCAGGATTGCTGACACTCGAATTGCCGTTCGCCGCGCGAAGAAACTCCTTTGGCGGCGCAACCGGCGTTCCCAGCAAGTCGTCGAACGGACCGGGCAAGGCGCCGCTGGAGCCGCCGCCGATCAAGTCGAAGGCTGGCGATGCGCGGCCGATCGGCGCTGCACGCGGCGGCAAGCCATCGCCAAACGGCAGATCAGCCGCACCGACGCCTGGCGCTTCGGACGCGGAATATGCCGAGGTGACGAGCGCCTGTTCAGCCGGAAAGCGGATGCGCAGAACGTAGCCGCCGATTTGCAACAGATCACCGTCGGACAACCTGCGCGTGGCTCCGGCCGGAACATCCTGGTCATTGACGACGAATGGATTGCCGTCGCTGATGTTGGCGATCATGTAGGCATCGCCGTCACGGAAAAACCGCCCGTGCTTGCGTGACACCAGTCGTGCTGGATCGGGAAGTACCAGCGCGTTCTCGGCGTCGCGTCCTATGGTGCCGCCCTCGTCCGGAATCACCCCACGGACGGGAACCACCGGCGGCAGGTCGTTATAGCTCAGGGCAATGATGTCGAGCACGTCAACCTCCCTTCTTCTTCGCCGGCGCTCGCTTGGCGCGACGAAACGCGGGATCCCAGACCGGGTTGCCGGTTTCGAAGGGCGTCAGTTCAAAGCGCGGATCCAGTTCCAGTATCTCCTCGAAGTACTTCTCGCAGACGGCGGTCCTGCCGTCGATACAGTGCGAGAAGGCCAGCAACTTCTTGGCGCGAATGCGCACCGGAACGGAAGCCCGCGGCAAGTCCCGGCTGACGGTAAGGATTCCGATCACGGCTGGGTAATTGCCTTGATCGTAGTAGGTTGTCGCCAGCGCGATGGTTTCCTCGGCAGCCAGGTCGCGCTGCTGTACCTGCTGCGGCGTCCCATCGATTCCTGAATTCAGGAATTGCTGTCCGGCACCCTTGCTACCGTCAACAGCGTTCACGTCCCTTGGCGGATTGACGCAGCCACACGCGAACAGCGCAAGCAGGCACGCCAACAAGGCGCCGTCAGCGGGCGTTGCCAACAAGCTACGATGACCGATGCACATTCCGCCCCCTCACTGGACGCCGCGACGAATCTCGATCTGCTCGCCGACGCCGACGTCGACGTCGACGGCAAACAGCGGACTCTGGCCGCTGGACAACACGAACAAATGAAGGCCTGGCGTAACCTTGATGAGTCTCACTGGCGGCGAGTCGCCGACCGACTGGCCGTCGAACGCAATGGCTCCGCCGGGACGCAGGTTCAAGAGCAATTGGGAACTGCCATCTGGCGTCTTCGATACCAGAAGTGCAGACGGGATCCGGGTTACCGGCGCATCCGAGCCGCTGCCAAGACTTACTTCCGGCTGCGTATCGTGCAGATATTGCGCGGTAACGTCCTGCAGCACGGGGAACCATTTGGCGTAGCCGGGGGCCTCGCCGGTTACCAGGTAGCCGGGCTCTTCCGCATACATGCGCCGGAACTGCAGGGCGCAGACGTTCTTATCGAAATCGAAACAATAAATGAAGCCCAGGTACATGTAGGCAACCGCACGATCCGCCGCCCGGCGCAGATCCGCAATGAGTGCCAGATCGATGACTCTTCTTGCCTGATCGACCTTTTCGCTGTTGAAGTAACCGATCGCCTGTACCAGCTTCTTTTCGGCGACGGTCTTGAGCGCACGTTCCTGCAGGTCACGCACCGCATCGCTGCTGGTCAGGTCAATCTTGCGCGTGCCTTCCCGACCGCGAGATCCATTCGCCGCGCCGTTCTGACCGGACTTGCGCGCCCGCGTGAGATCCAGGATTGATGTGGACGGGATAGTGGCAGCGCTTTCGTTTGCGGCCACCGTCCGTCCCACAGACTTGACGATCTGGACGCCGTCTTGAGATGGCGCGTCCAAAAGTACCGAACAACCCGACAGGATCGAGATGGCGCAAACAAGCGGGACAAATCCGCCCACGCCCCTGCGCCGTGCGGCGTCGTTGCGGCGATCGGCACCGGCCGACAAGTGCGTATCCAGGCCTGATTGGTTATCCATACATTGCCTTCTAACGGGGTTTGGTTGGCGCGGCGGCGAAGTCGTGTACGACCTCTACGACGCCCGATTCCGCGACCATGATCTCCGTCGCGAAATTCGTTCCGCGCGGATGAGTGAGCAGCACCGTATGTTTGCCAACCGGCAGCCAAATGCGTTGCAAGGGCGGCGACGCGCCCAGAGGCCGCCCGTCCACGGCGACCAGACCCCAGGGCCTGACACGGATATTGACCGCACCTTTGCTGAACACCGGAGAATCGCCGGCTGCCGCTTTGCCAGAGCTACCGGGAGTGGCTGCGAGATCGGCAGCCGGGTGACGGGTGCCGCTCGGCTTCCTGTTCTGCGCTTCGAAGGCAGTGCGGGGCTCGGCGATCGCTGGTTCAAGCGCCGTGGCCACGGGACGACTCCGCGGTGCCAATGGTGGCACTGGCACGGGCTCTACAGGCGCCGCCAGTGTCCCGTCTGGCACCAAAACCGGCTCTGGCGGTCGGGCGGTCGGCACGGCGACGACCACGGCTACCGGGCTCTTTGCGCCAGGCAATGGTTGGCCCAGCGCGGCATTGTCGCGTGCCGGCGGTGACGGGGCCCGCGACATCCTCAGGTAGCCCATCAGTAGCGCCAGGCCGAACGCAAGTGCGACACCGATCAACAACGAATAGTTGCGCCGCCCGCGACCGCTGCGCGCCTTTGCTGACGTCGTTCGGTCCGGCGCCTTTGCAGTCACCCGGTCGCTGCTTCTCCGGCGCGGCGTGCGATCGGCGCTCTCCGGTGCGTTGACGATGACCGGCGTTGTGATCGCAGCGGCGGCCGTGGCTGGATCTTTGCTCCGCCCGGCATCCGACACGCGCTTGGCTGGCGCTGGCGTACTTGTTTTGCCGGCTGCCGAGCCATTACCTTTGTCCTGCGCCGGTGAGGGTGGAACGGTCGGCCGCGCCTTTACCGGACTGGGTCGATCGAGCAGGGCGGCGAATTCCTGGACCGATTGGGGACGATCTTCCGGACGAACCGCCAATCCTTTGTCGATCGCAACGAGAAAATTGGCCGTGAAACCCGGGATATCCAGACTGGTCAGCGGCACCACCGGATCGCGCATGATGCGGGCCACAGAAGTTGCCGGCATGCGCCCCGAGATCGCGAGATAGCATACGGCGCAGAGCGCATAGATATCGGTCCATGGACCTTGTGGCGCCGTTGCGGTATCGTCGGAGTACTGCTCGATGGGCGCAAAGCCCGGTTTCAGAATGACCGTCGCCAGTTGATCGGGGGCGGCGACGATGCGCCGTGCGGCGCCGAAGTCGAGCAGAACCGGGTTGCCATCGGCAAGGATGATGATGTTGTCGGTAGAGATGTCCCGATGAAAACAATTCTCGCGATGCATCGTCTGCACGCCGCTGAGAATCGGCTCGATCAAACGGCGCAGCCAGGCTTCGTCGCAACGAAAATCAGCCTGGCGAAAAGTCTCGCGCAGCGTCTTGCCCCGATAGTAGGGCATTGCCATATAGGCCGTACCGTTTTCCTCCCAGAAGCGCAGTACGTCGATCAAGGCAACATGCTTGAATTGCGCCAGCAGTCTGGCTTCGTTGATGAAGCTGCGCATTCCCTTGATGAAGGTCTCGCCGTGGCTGGCCGAACGCGGTCCCACACCTTGTCCAGGGTTGCGGACGGCGAGCGCGGCCGGCATATACTCCTTGATCGCCACTTCGCGATGCAACAACACATCGTCGGCAAGGTAGACGATGGCAAAGCCGCCCTCCCCGACCACACCCTTGATGCAGTAGTCCTGGATTCGCGTACCAACGGGCAAGCCACCCACAGGGGACGGAATGCACTTGGTCACTTCGTCATCCAACGACGCCACAGCCATCATAGTCTCCAGATCACCCGCGTCTCCAGCAATACAATTGAGCCGATTTACCCATAGGCATAAATCACCCGTCCCTCACTCGCCGACAAGCCCACTGACGTCATCGCCACACCGCCGGTCATGCGGCGCAGACACTCGCGGCTGATCTCGGGAAGAATGACGTTGGTGAGTATGCTATCCACCATCCGGCCACCCGACTCAACCTCCTGGCATCTGCTGGCCACGAAGTCCACCAGGCTGCCCTCGTACTCGAAGCGCGCGCCGTGCTGCGAGCGAATGCGCTCGCCAATCCGGGCGAGTTGCAAATGAATAATCGCTGCCAGCGTCGCGTCGCTGAGCGGAAAGTACGGCACGACCAGCAGCCGTCCCAGCAGTGCAGCGGGGAACACCTTGAGCAGCGGCTGCCGCAGCGCCTGGACCAGCGCCGCAGCGGTTGGCAGCAGCTCGGGATCCCGGCACAGCGTGGCGGTAAGCTCGGTACCGACATTGGCGGTCAGCAGAATGATGGTGTTGCGAAAATCTATGTAGCGCCCCTCGCCGTCCTCCATCCAGCCCTTGTCGAACACCTGGAAGAAGATTTCATGGACATCCGGATGCGCTTTCTCCACTTCGTCGAGCAGCACGACGCTGTGTGGTCGCCGGCGTACGGCCTCGGTCAGTACGCCGCCCTCGCCGTAGCCGACGTAGCCGGGCGGTGCGCCCTTCAGCGTCGATACCGTGTGCGACTCCTGAAATTCGCTCATATTGATCGTGATCAGGTTCTGTTCGCCGCCGTAGAGAGTCTCTGCCAGCGCCAGCGCCGTCTCGGTCTTGCCGACGCCTGACGGTCCGCAGAGGAGAAAGACGCCGACCGGCTTGCACGGGTCGTCCAGCTTAGCCCGCGAGGTCTGCACGCGCGACGCGATCACCTCCAGGGCGTGCCGCTGCCCGATCACACGCATCTCCAGGGCATCCGCCAGTGACAGCACGGCGGCGATCTCGTCCTTGACCATACGTCCTACCGGTATCCCGGTCCAATCCGCCACAACTGCCGCAACAGATTGGGCATCCACCGCGGCAAACACCAACGGACTATCGCCCTGCAACGCAGACAACTCGGTTTCCAGCACCTGCAAACGCTCCAGCAATTGGCCATCGTCAATCAGATCCGCTGACGTTGCCGGCTGTTGCGTCGCCTGCGCAATCTCCTCGCCCTCATCTCTCCTTGCTTGGTCGAGTTGCGAGCGCAAGGCGACTATTTCCGCAACCAGCGTGCGGCTCTGCTCGTACTTCCCGTTCAATGTTGCGGCGAGCGCACGCGATGCCTCGACTGCCGAGTCGATCTCGGCCATGCGGGCCCGCTGCGGCGCGCCGTAGCGTGCCTCGCGCTCCAGCATCTCCTTTTCGAGCGTCAGCGCGTCGATGCAACTCAGACAATTCTCCAGTTCCGGCGGCAGGGCATGTTGGCTGATCGCCACGCGCGCGCAAGTGGTGTCGAGCAGACTGACCGCCTTGTCGGGCAATTGGCGCGACGGAATATAGCGATGTGACAGCCGTACTGCCGCTTCGATCGCCGCATTGAGCAGCAACACTTGGTGATGCCTTTGCAGTGCTGGCGCGACAGTGCGCACCATGCGGATCGCACGTTCCTCGTCCGGCTCGAGCACCTGCACGACCTGGAAGCGCCGCGTCAGCGCCGGATCCTTCTCGATGTACTTCTTGTACTCGCTCCAGGTTGTCGCGCCGATCGTCCGCAGGGTTCCGCGGGCAAGCATCGGTTTCAGCAGGTTGGCCGCATCGCCGGTACCAGCCGAGCCGCCGGCGCCGACGATGGTATGGATCTCGTCGATGAACAGGATGGTCGTCACCGCGGCACGCTGGATGCCGTCGATCAGTTTGCGCAGCCTGTCTTCGAACTCACCCTTCATGCTGGCACCGGCTTGCAGCAGGCCNNGTCAGCAGCGGATTGTTCTGCCGCCGGCGCAGCAGGATGTCGATCACCTGGTGGATCTCGTCGTCACGACATTCCACAGGATCGAGCTCTCCAGCGCGCGCTTTCTCCGTCAGGTCCACGGTAAACCGCTCCAGCGCAGACTGCGCGTTGTCGCCCGGTGCACCGCTGGCCGCGGACGTTACGGCCTCACGATCAGCGCCGCCGTACTCGACAGCTTCCGGGCTCGCCGCGACGAAAGCCTCAAACCGCTCCGACAGGCGCTCTGGCGATATCCGGTCGAACAGTGGCGAGAGGCTGAGCACCTGGCGCTTCAGGGATGGCGTCGCCAGCATGGCATAGAGCAGCACGCCGCTGCGAATGCTTGGCACATTGAAAGCCAGCGAGGCAAAACTCCACGCGCGCTCAACGGCGTGATCGATGTGGTCGGAGAGATCGCTGATCGCCGTCGCGCCACGCGGCAAGCCATCCAGGGCGTGCGCCAGATCTTGAAGAATCTCGCCGGGTTGGATGTCGAACTCCGCCAGGATCCGATGCAGGTCGCTGTCGTTGAGCTGCAGGATCTGGTGCAACCAATGGCCCAGCTCGACATAGGCATGACTGCGCAACTTGGCGAACGCCGTCGCACTCTCGATCGACTTGTACAGTGTCGGATTGAGTTTTCCGAAGAGAGAGACCCGGTTGATCTGGTACATGGCGGCGGCGACGCGGCTAGTGTGGTGAAATGGATCGGAACATCAGTTNNGGCGGAACTTCCGCAGCACTGAGCACAAGACACACGTCCCAGGCGAATTCAAAACCTACGTAGTTGCGAATCCAGTCGCGCACCTGCCGATAACGCGTGCCGATCGGCAGGAAGCGCTGATACGAATCGAGATCAAGCGGCCCGGCGCGAAGACGAAATCGCCCGTGCCTGTCCGGCACAGTGACACCGCAGATTGCGCCAAAACCCAGGCGTGCCTGAGTGTTTGCGTCACCGAGCGGCGTGCAGTCGTCGCGATGCAAGTGCAACCAATGAAAACGACGCTCTTCGAGCGAAAAATCACAGCCGAAAAACGATTTCAGCGCACTGATAATTCCCTCGGGATTCCGTGTTTGCCGGGCAAAATGGCCGCCATTGAACAACTTGGCGCCGTCCGGCACCGCATCACGATTGCGCAGGCCTGGCCCGCCGTAGCCGATGACGCTGCTGAGGTAACCGGCAAACCGGTTGTCGTCGAGCCGATCCATGGACACGGTGGGCTGAACCTGCGCCCACGCCCGATAGAACAGCAGCAGGAAGCGATGATGAAAGATATCGGCAAAGGCCGACAAGGATCGATCACGGTAGTTGTCAGTGCGTTCAATTACGTACTCGGTCAAATGGATCGGCAGGGGACCGTTGGGTCCAAACAGACCGAAGCCTCGCTGCTGGATGACTATCCGCCCGTCCTGATTGGTGGCAATGGCGTCGATGTTGGCCGGCGCAAACTGCAAGGAGGCCTTCTGGCCCAGGCGCACGCATTCGTCACCGGGCCGGGTCGCGGTTCCCAGACGGGGCGCCGCCTTCTGCCTCGCATCGATCCAGCGCAGCAGCATGAACAGGTCATACCGCCACGGGGCCTGCTCGGCGATGGCCGGTAACATCGCCGGCCGACGCGATCCGGACCTGCTAGCCACATCATGCATCGGGACGCCCTCCCCAGCGCGGACCCCAGTAGGCGATCTGTCCCGACTGCTTGCCGATCAACGTCAACTCGGTAAATAGGTTGATCGACACGTGCCGGCTGAAGTACTGCTCCAGCACGCTACCGAACAGAAAGGGACTGTGCCCGGCGAACGCGCTGTCGTCCACCGTCAGCGCGATATTGACGCCACGGCCATAGACCAGCGGCCCGTCGCCGGGAAGACGCCGCGTCACCGGCCGGACTAGCGAAGACTCGATCGATTCGCCATGGCGCGCCACCAAAGGATCGGCCAAGGCACCATACAGTCCGAGCAACTCGCGAATCGCGACGGCACCATTGGTTTCGTCGAGATCCTTGAGCGCCAAATAGTTTAGCGACAGGTGACTGATCAGTCGCCAGGTCAGTTCGCGCTCGGCGATCGACGGGCGCGGCTTCGTCGGTCCACGCAGGATGTTGGCAAACGCCAGTTGGCTGGAACTGTCGATGGTGAAGTCGTGATGNNCCCAGGTATCCGGAACGCTTGCCGTTGCGCTCGGCCGTTTCGGACAAGCGACGATTCTCTCGCCGCACCGAATAGTAGGCGCCGTCAGGTCGCGCGTCGGAGTCGAGGCTCTGATAGAACGGTCGGAAGCTGGTCAATGGCATGTTGCCGCGATCGAATCCCTGCACCGCATCAACGCGATAGATCTCGAAATCCAGCGGTCGCGTTCGATCGGGCACGATATGGTGTTCGAACTCTCCGAGCGAAAGCATCACCCGCCCGGCGTGGTAGGGAAACAGGTTGACCGCCGGCGTGCAATTGAGCACGAAACTGCTGTGATCGATGCTCGCTGCCAGGGCGTCGAGGTTGCGGTCCAGCAGGATGGCCATTTCGAACTCATCGCCTTGCAACGATGCCGCAGCGCGGCGAAGACCGCCGATCGAACAGAAGTGGAATCGGGCTGGAAAGGCGAAGTACTCGTGCAACAGCCGGTAACCCTGAAACACACGCGTATCGGCCGGCAACAGTGCCTGGTCGGCGCGGAAGCCCTCGGCGGCGATCGCCCCGGGAGCCAGTGGCTGCCAGCGTCCCCCCTGGCCGTCGGAAACCAGGACGGCGACGCAACGATCGACCAGCAACTGGTACAAATGGGAAGCCACACGCTGCTCGCCACCCAGAAACAGGCAGAGGGAGTCCAGGTCGCAACGTTTGAGCGCCCCGGCTGTTTGCGCCTTGAACTTCAGCCGGATGACGCTCACTGCGGCGGCGATGTTTCTCACCCCGGGAACCATCAGGTCCTCGGTCGGCGAAGAGGCCACCGCATCGACCAGTCGGATCGGCCAGACGACGACATCGTGGCCGGTAACGAAGTCGCAGCGCGTGCCGTCCGCACCGGCCGGACGGCTGCGCAGCACGGTACCGCGAGGTAGGCTCAACCCCTGGGCAATGTCGCCGGCCGGCTCGCCCTCGTACGGAATCTCGACCACGCACATGGATGGCGTCGGTGCCAGATAATGCGGATAGAGCACTTCCAAGAGACGCTGCGAAAAGCGCGGAAACTCGGCATCGATCTTCAAGTGGATGCGTGCCGACAGAAAGGCGAAGCCCTCCAGAAGACGTTCCACGTAGGGATCTGCAGTCTCACCTTCGACCATGCCCAGACGGCCCGCGACCTTCGGGTAGGTATGGGCAAACTCGCGGCCAACCTCACGGATGTAAGCGAGTTCCTGGTTATAGTAGTCGAGGAGCCGAGCGTCCATGGTAGCCGTTTAGCCGCTTACTCTCACAGCGCGTTGGGACAGCTGAAGGCAGCGACTTCCTTCATCCGGAACGGATTCTGGACACTGCTTGCCGTCGCCTCCAGGGTCACCTTGCGGCTGCCGATGGTCAAAGTCACCGTAAACCTCTCTGGGCTCGATCCGGGCGCAATCGACGCCGAATCGAACAGCCGGTGAAGCGCCCAGGGGCCTTCCTTGACTTCGCCGGAGGTTTCACCCTGGGTCGCCGGCTCCAACATCACGCGCACCTGTTGGCTGCCGCGCGGGCCGGGCCAGGTGATTGTCTGGGCAATCTGGGGCCCGTGCTGGTAGCGGACGACCTGGCCGTCGACATCCATGATAAAACTGGTGATCGACTGGTCCATTTCCACCGGCTTCAAGGTCAGGGAAATCTTCGGAATATCCGAACCGCTGCGGAAGAACACTTCGCGTATGGTTCTCGCCTGCTCGAACGATGCGATATTGACTCCGGCACCCATGCGGCCGCGCGCGCCCTCCTTGAGCGTCCACGGGTGGGTGGAGATGTCGACCATATCGACGAGATTGCGCTGGAAGTAATCATCGAACTTGCCACCAGGCCCGAACAGCCGCGCAAAGTCCTCCAGCGTCACGTCCTGCAGCGATCGACGCGAAAACGGGTAGCGACCGCCGATCGCCTGCTGGCACAGCCGCGTCACTTCGCCGACCATTTCGGAATTCTTTGTCATGCGAACGTGCTGTGCGACCTGGACCTCCCCCGCAGTCGCCACTTCCTCGACCACTTGTCGCAAGGGCTGTGGCAAACGGCCGGCTTCAGCCCTGAGCTTGACGGGCAGATCAGTCACTGGCGGCTTGCCACCGGAACGAATCGCAGACTCGCTAGCCGCCAGCATGGCATAGAACTCGTTGAGGATCTGCAGTGTGCCGTCGATCGGCGGCGGCGTACCGCCGCCGTTGCCGCCAGCCAGGCGCCTGAGCGCCTCGAAACGGTTGTCGACGATCAACTCCGGCTTATCACGTGGCTGTACCTGCCCCGGCATGAGACTCGGCCCAACGATCTGGCTCAAGTCGTCCCTGGTCGCGCGGACAGAACCCTTCACCCGGTCGAGCAGCGACGGACTGCCAGCAGCGACGGCTTCATTGGATAAAGTAGTCTCCCGCGCCGCCGCTTTGACCAGCAAGGACAACGGCGAATCGGGCGACGCCAGCGTCTTGGCCAACTGGACACTATCGAGCAAGGAATCGACCCGAACGATGCCGATGTCGCCCAAAAACTGCTCCCAGGCGATCACGTAATCGCGCATGTACAGCTTCTTGATTTCCAGCGCCAGGGCCCCGGAAGTCTGGTCCCGCCTAATGTCCATCGCCGATTTCTCGGCAACGCCCAGAACCCAGGAGTCGTCCAGACTAACCAGGCGAATGGCCGCCTCGAGTTCCGGAAGAAACAGTTCGTGGTAGGCCCGATAGGAGTAGAACGACGGCACTCCCGAAGTGAGGGGCTTGCCGCTCTTGCGCTTGAAGACCGATGCCCCCTGCTCGCCCGCTACCCGGGCGATGGTGAATTCTGGAAGCTGATTGTTCCACAACGTTCGCCTGAGCCGGCTGTAGATGCGCTGCGACAACGTGTATTTCGCCAGTCGGGAGCGCGCATCCTGGACGAGCGCCTGATCCGGCTCGGCGACGACCAGCCGCTCATTCATGTCATTCAGTGCATCGAGATGCCGCGCCAGCTGTGCCCGCTCAGCCGTACCACTTCCCGGCGGCATGTTGCGGTCCCAGTCGGCGAGCATCAGTCCCTGGAAATCCTTGCCATTGAAGCGGCTGGGTTCCCGCAGCATCAGATAGCCGCGCAACGCCTCGAAGGCGAATTCGATATCGTGCACTTCCATGGATCGCAACAGTGACGCCAACCTCGAATCGAGCGCCGGGACAAAACGCTGCCGCACCAACTTTCGGTAGACAATGTCCCCCGCCGCGTGGAGCTTTTCCCCTTGATACAAGCCAAAGGTCCAGGGCATGCGCGGCGATGAGTACTTGAAAGCCACACTGTTGGCCACCTCGTCGGCTCTGACCAGTACCGGCAGCAGCGTGAACGGATCGTCCTCCTCGGTGATGGACAGCATGCGCACGTCTTTGCCCAACAGGTCGGTCTTGGCGTCCACCTCGGCGATGTAGGCGGAGTTGCTGCGATAACTGACAGTCCAGACGATCGCTGCGCCGACCAGCGCAATGAGCGTCGTGACGTAGCCGGCGTGGCGCAGCCAGCGCAGCCGTTGATCCTGCTTGTGATTGGCCCCGGCAAGGTGCGCTTCCGGAAAGACGACGCGGCGCAGCGTGTCCTGAATGAAGTAGCTGACGCCAGTCCCGCTGCTGCGGGAACGGGCGCGCACTGCCGACTGAAAAGTGGCGTCGAGCTCGGAGAGCACGCGGTCGAAAGGCGCGCCCTCCTGCATGCCGCTAGTAAAGTAGGCACCGCGGATCTCGACGGACGCCTGGAAGCGCGACTTGACCGTGACCTCTTCGACGAAATCGAGAAACAGCTCGGTCAAGCCGGCGAACTGCTGTGGAAAGGCATAACAGAGTGCGCGGCGGGTGCAATCAGGCGCTTTTTGCATCTCCGCCATCAGGTTGCCATGAAGCTGTCCCTGAAGCAGGTCAAGTTCCTTGCGGAACTGCTCCCGCAGACCGACTGACCGGTCGGGTCGCGCGTGCGCAAGCGTGAAGCCCCACACCTGTGCACGACCAGCCTTGTCCAGACCGTCGAAGAATTCCGAAAAACCGGACATGAGGTCGCACTTGGTNNCGACTGCGCACGTGCAGGGCATATTGCCGGCGCGCCTCTTCGCCACTTGCCAGCAGATCCGCAACCGACACCGTCACCAAAGCACCGTTGATCGGCTGTCGGGGCCTGTACTTCTTGATCAGCCCGAGAAAACCGTGCCACTCCTTCCGGTCTGCCTCGTTGTTGCTCTCGTGAGTGGTGTAACGACCTGCCGTGTCGAGCAGCACGGCCTGATCGGTGAACCACCAGTCGCAATCGCGTGTACCGCCAATCCCCTTGACGGAACCGCGACCGAGTGAGGACGCGAGCGGAAACTCCAGTCCGGAATTGGCCAGGACCGTGGTCTTGCCGGACCCAGGTGCCCCGATGATCACGTACCACGGCAACTGGTAGACGTACTGCTTGCGCGCAAACAGGCGCATGACGGAATTCGACTTGTCGTCGAATCGCGCCTTGCGCAGAATTGACATCGCCTCGTCGAAGCGCTTGCGCAAGCCCTCGATCTCTCCGTCGTCCCGACTCGACCGCGACCGCACCCTGGCATCGCGGGCGTCCGCGAGCATGCCGAGGAATCGCTGATTCAGCGATCGTGCCCGCCAGTAGCCAGCAAGGCGTCGCACGAAGAAGATGCCGAAGATGACACCGATGAGCGCCACCCGAACAACCACGGGCTCCAGCGGCATCCACAAGCCGATCGATATGATCGGCCCGACAAGCCAGATCAGCACGGACAACAGAACAAGGCCGAGGAAGACCCACGCCGCGCGATTTCCCAGGCAAACGGCAAGGAAGCTCAGCAGGCGAGTAAACATCAGTGCGACTCGCTCTCTCGGACCGCGGAATTGACGGCCGAGTCGATCGCCGCTCGCGGCAGCAACAACGTGATCTCGACGCGCCGGTTCTTCGCCCGCCCTTCGTTGCTGTGGTTGTCTGCGACCGGATCGGCCTCGCCCCTTCCTTCGGCACGCATGCGTGATCGATCGGTCAGCACCCGCACCAACATGTCCTGAACAACGCCGGCCCGCGCCTGTGACAGGTGCCAGTTCGACGGGTACTGTATCGAACGCGAAGGCACGTTATCGGTGTAGCCGGCTACCACAACCGTGCCCGGCACCTCGTTCAGGGCGGTCGCGATCCGTCGCAGCACCGCTTCGTAACGCGGCTTGACGTCGGCCCGTCCCGAGTCGAACAAGCCGTCGCCAAGAATCGTCACGATGCTCCGATCGGCGAGATCCTTGACGTCGACCAGCCCCTCGGCAATCTCCGGCTCGAGGAACTTGCGCAGGCGAACCGGATCGGGTGCTGCCGGTAACGTCACCGGCCGTTGCATCGCCGGCACGTCAATGGCGGCCAACTTGGCGAACACTGGGTCGGAACGATCGGCGAGCAGGAAACTGAAGACAATATAGAGGGTAAGCCCGACCACGGTGCAGACGGTCGCCACCACCCACACCGGAACGACTCGCCATGGCTGGACCACACCTTCCTCGCCGCGCCAGTGCGGCGATAGCGCCCGCTCCCGTTCCCCTTTTGCGGTCTGAATGATGGTCGCCAGGCGCTGCCGAAGTGTCTCCAGCTGCGCATGACCGTTTTCGATAATCCGGAAGCGGCCCTCAAAACCCAGGGCGATGCAGAAGTACATCAGCTCAAGCAAATCGAGATGCTTCTGTGGATTTTGCGCTACCCGCGAGAGAAGCTGGAAGTACTTCTCGCCCCCCCAGGTCTCGTCATGGAAGCGCGTCAGCAGGCTGTGCTGTGCCCACTCGCCATTGCTGCCCCAAGGAGTCTGCATGGCCGTTTCGTCGAGCACGGTACAGAGGCAGTAACGCGCACCAATCACCTGATCCTGCAGAACTCCGGCCTCCAATGCCCGGCGCTCGAACAAGCGAATCTCGGCAGCCAGCCGCTCGCGAAGCTGCGCAAGATCGCCGGTATGCGCCATGGCGCGAATCTGGGGGATGACATTGATCAACCGATTCGCGGCGCGGACAAGGGGATTGGTACCGCTGATAACTTCCCGCCAGGAAGAAGCAACGGCCGCCCCGGACGCCAGGTTCGGCCGTGGCTGTGCGGAGATTTCATCCCCTGAGAACGGGTTGGCCATCACCGATTCCACTACAGCAGATTCCTTCTCGCCATCGCTTGTCGCTCCACCGGATACTTCGCTGCCGCCAGTCGTGCCCGGCAGCGCGCCACGCTACCGCTTGATCGCCCGGCGATCCTCAATTCTTCTTGATCGCCCAGCATTCGAGCTGCAGTCCCGGCATCGTTCCTGAAATATGCAGAGCCAGGCCACCGCTCTGTGCCAACTCGCGCCACAACTCGTGCCCAGTATCGATCTCGAAGTAGTTGTAGCCCGCGTTGTAGGGCAGCTCGCGGGGCGCAACGGGCAACGGCCGGACGCCAATGCCTGGCAAATGCAGATTCACCAGGTCACGGATCTTCTCCACTGGTCCGATCTTGAGTCGGCCGGGAAGCTGCGACCGCACCTGCTCTGGCGATACATTGGCGGTGACTGCGAGAACGAAACTCGCCCCCGCAAGCAGGTTGCGGTCATTGACCTGGCCGACATGAACGCCGTAGCTACGCTCGACCAGATCGACGCGAATCGCGTTTTGCTCAAGGACCATCGACAGGGAATGCCGGATGCTTGCAAACACCGCCCGGAAGGTCGCCGCCAGATCATCGTGATCGTAGACGGCAAAGGCAGCCGAACGCCTGGTCTTCGCCGAATAGCTGGAGAGCTCGCCGGCGATCGAGAGGAACTCGGTGTAAAGCCGCTCTGGATGCAACCCATCCAGTGAAACAAAATGGTCCATGACCGGCTTCCAGCGATTGGCCAGGCTCAGCAAAAGGAAATCGGATATTTCAGTGATACCGCCGCTACCCGGATCGGCCAAGCGTCGGGCAAGAGCATCGACCCGCTGATTGAGCAGACCGGCAACTTCCCGCGTCATGCTGGATAACGCCGCCTGGCGCTTCACGCACAAACTGGGCGGAATGTAGTCCCGGTCGACAACCAGCACATTATTCGCCTGTCGCTCGACGATATTGATGACGCCAAGTTTCGACCATCCCGCCGGCACCTGGCTGTCAACGACCAGGCGCATCATCAGATCGCCCACCTGAATTTCAGCCGCCGGTCCGCCCACGGAGTTGCAGTCCTCGACGTCAACAGTCTGGGCGACACTTCGCGCCGCGATTTCGTCATTCCTCGCGAATGCCACCGCCGACATCCCCTCGCGCAGCGGCGCCACCACCAGACAAACCTTGCTCGAGCGCACATCCGCCGGAACGTCCAGTTCGGTCGGTGGCGACGCATGGTCGGGAATGGAAAATGCCGTACCGTCTGGAAAGACGCCCTCGGCGCGCCGGATGGCCACCACGCCAAGCGCGAGCGCATCCTCGTCGAGCTCAAGCGACCTGAATCCCCAATAGTGAGCCAACTGCAGCCGCCCGCGGTGCTGGATCAGGAACTCTAGATAGCGCTCCTCCTGCTGGAAATGCTGCGGTCGGAGGAACATGCCCTCCGACCAAACCACTTTTCGCTTGAACGTCATTGCTGGTAGCGCTCCTCCCGATCCGCCCCGTCCACAACCGACACTGAGCGCCGGTCAATCGTGATCAGCAGGCGGCGCTCGGGCGAAGTGCTTCCGCCCCAAAGCAGGCCAGCCTGATGTGGAGCCGGAATCGGCACCACTGAGCGCCAGACGCTGCTCTCGATATCCCGGTAGCCGACAACTACGCCGATGAAGCGCGTTGAAAGATCGCTTCGCCGACGAACCAGCCGGGTCTCTCCCGGTTGGAGAACGTACTCCTGCCGAGACACGCGGTCTTCACCGAGCACGTTGCGGTCGTCCTTGAACAGCGAGAAGAAATCCGCCGCCAGAAAAGTTGCTGAGTTGCGAAGCTCGTAGATGGAGACGACAACGGGAGAAGGACGTCCGGACACCGAGGGATTGGCCGTTGGCGTCGCACTAAGGCTGAACTGGATTGGAACCGGCAATTCCTTGCGCGCAACGGTTGAACATCCAGAAAGGAGCAAACCAAGCGCAATACCTACGACATATATCAGACGATATATACGTCCGGTGCGCAAATGTTCTGTGTAGCACCACTTGTGCATTGTTTCCGTCTTTGTCATGTTCGCCAACAACGATGCTAACGATAACGTAGAGTGGAGCTGAGAGGAATCACTGCACTCGTAATGCAAGCCTGAGAGACTAATCCGTAAGCATCCGCACAGAGCCTGTCGTCCGTTGACGACGGGCTTCTATTGACGCCGTGAGATGGATACTAACCGTTTTGACGACTCGTGCAATACATCATTTCTCCATTCTCCCTATGGACATTGCCATATGTTCTGGTCCTTATGGCATTATGTAGGCATATTTCGTGATAACCACGGTTCTTTTACTCTTATGCTCTTGCGCTGCCTTGTACGAATGGGAACGTTCCGGCTCGTGCATGCTGGTTTTTCGCAAGAGGAGAACCGCTGGCCGTTCGCCAGGCCGGTCGTCCGCTATCCATGATTGATCAGTGGCTCGGGCCGGTAGCCGATGACGCTCCGTCGGGCCCATGCCTTGAGTACGATCGCCGTTTTCAATCCTTGGCATCGGCATCGCGAGGTCGCGGCGAGCAGCAACTCGGCTCAAGCATTCTTCCTGCCGAGGATCCGGACTGGCATTTTCTCGCCGCCGAATCTGCCGAACTCATCAAGGAGTCCCGGGACATTCGACTGCTGGTCATCTGGACTTACGCTTCCCTGCGTCTTTCCGGACTGGAGGGCCTGGCCAGCGGCGTACAAACGATCGCCCGGTTGCTGGAACATCGATGGGATTCGATACACCCGCTCATGGAACCCGACGGCGACTGGTACATACGCTCCAATGCGGTGGCAGGTCTTGCCGATCCCGATTCCATGCTGCCGGTGCTGCGCGATCTGGTCGCCGGTTCGGTTCGCGGCATTGCCATCACGGTTCGGAATGTCTGTACTCTGGCAGAGGGTCAGCAACCGGAGAGCAGTCCCGTAGCCAATCTCGAGCAGCTGCGAATCGCCTTCCAGGATGAGCGCACCGAATGTTCAGCGCGATTCGATGCTTGTTCGCGCATCCTGGCCGGACTGGCTTCCATCAACGCAACTTTTGCATCGCGACTTGGCCAAGACGCCCAGCCGTCCCTGCAGCCGCTGCAGCACATCGTTGCTGTCCTGCAATCACTGTATGCGCCCGCCTCTGCTCAGGACCCGCAAGGCGACGGAAGTGTCGCCGAGGGAAGCGGTGTGGCCGAGAGCCCGGACTTTTCGGCGCAAGTGCACTCGCGCAGCGATGCGCTGAGGGCCTTGGCGGTTGCCCGGGAATATTTCGAGCGCCACGAACCGTCGAATCCCGCGCCCTTACTGATCAAGCGCGTCGAACGACTGGCGGCATCGTCATTCCTGGAAATCATCGAGGAAATGGCACCCAGTTCCATGGACCACATCAAGATGCAAACCGGCCTCAGCCGATAACAGCGAGGCAGCGCTTCATTGATCCACTCACATTTCAGCGACACCTGGGAGACGTTCAAATGGCAACGAGAAACGATGTAGCGAAAGGCAAGAGCGGGCAGAAGTTCATAGCGCGAAACCGGGCACCGCGGGTGCAAATCGAGTACGACGTCGAGCTCTACGGATCGGAACGAAAAATCCAGCTCCCCTTCGTCATGGGCGTCATGACCGATCTATCCGGAAGACCGGCCGACGTGCTGCCGCCGGTAGCCGATCGCAAGTTTCTCGAAATCGACATCGACAACTTCGACGAGCGGATGCGCGCCATCAAGCCTCGGGTGGCCTTCACCGTAGCCAACTCGCTGACCGGAGAGGGACACCTCACACTCGACGTTACCTTCGAGAGCCTGGATGACTTCTCGCCAGCGGCAATCGCCAAGAAGGTCGCCCCACTCAAGGCCATGCTCGACGCTCGCACGGAACTGAACAATCTCTTGTCCTACATGGACGGCAAGGTCGGTGCCGAGGACCTGATCGCAAAGGTACTCAATGACCCAGCGCTGATGAAGACTCTGGCCAGCGCGCCGAATCCCGCTGTCGAGACTTCTCAAGAGGGGTAAGCGAATGGAACGCAGCGCACAGAAGACTCAGGGGCAGACCGCAGTTCGCGAGTCCAGCGACTTCGCCAGCCTGCTCAACAAGGAATTCAAGCCAAAATCGGACGAGCAGAGAAGTGCCGTCGAAGGCGCTGTTCGGACCCTGGCCGAACAGGCACTGGCGAGCTCGGTACGCATTTCTGGAGATGCCTACCGAACCATCGAAGCGATCATCGCGGAGATAGACCGCAAGCTGAGCGAACAGATTGACCACATCCTCCATCACCCGGAATTCCAGGCGCTGGAATCGGCCTGGCGCGGACTCTATTACCTCGTCAACAATACCGAGACCGACGAAATGCTGAAGATTCGTGTCATGAATATCTCGAAGACGGATCTGCACCGGACGCTGCGTCGGCACAAGGGCGTCGGCTGGGACCAGAGCCCGCTCTTCCGCCGCATTTACGAAGAGGAGTATGGTCAACTCGGCGGCGCTCCCTACGGCTGTCTGGTCGGTGACTACTACTTCGACCACACTGCACCCGATGTCGAAATGCTCGGCGAACTGGCCAAGATCGCCTCTGCCGCGCATTGCCCTTTCATTGCCGGCGCCGATCCCTCGGTGATGCAGATGGAGTCTTGGCAGAACCTGGCCAATCCACGGGATCTGACCAAGATCTTCGAAAACACCGAGTACGCGGCCTGGCGAAGTCTGCGCGAGTCAGACGATTCGCGTTACCTCGGCCTTGCCATGCCCCGGTTCCTGGGCCGGATGCCCTACGGCAGCAAGACCAACCCGATCGACGAATTCGATTTCGAAGAGAACACCAACGGCGCCGACCACAGTCGTTACGCCTGGGTCAATGCCGCCTACGCCATGGCCGTCAATATCAATCGCAGCTTCAAGTATTACGGCTGGGCGACTTCGATTCGCGGTGTCGAATCCGGCGGCGCTGTCGAGAACCTTCCCTGCCACACGTTCCCGACCGACGACGGTGGCGTCGACATGAAGTGTCCAACCGAAATCGCCATCTCCGATCGACGGGAGGCGGAACTGGCCAAGAATGGATTCATGCCCTTGGTCCATCGCAAGAATTCGGATTTTGCCGCGTTCATTGGCGCCCAGAGCCTCCAGAAGCCTCTTGAATACTACGATGCCGACGCAACCGCCAACGCGAATCTTGCCGCCCGCCTGCCCTACCTGTTCGCCTGTTGCCGCTTCGCGCACTATCTGAAGTGCATTGTCCGCGACAAGATCGGCTCGTTCCGCGAGCGCGACGACATTCAGCGCTGGCTGAACGACTGGATCATGAACTACGTCGATGGTGATCCGACCAACTCCAGCCAGGACACCAAAGCGCGCAAGCCGCTGGCCGCGGCCGAAGTGGTCGTTGAAGAGGTTGCAGACAACCCCGGCTACTACGGCGCCAAGTTCTTCCTCCGCCCACACTACCAGCTCGAAGGTTTGACGATGAGCCTACGGCTGGTATCAAAACTCCCCTCCATCAAACAAGCGGAAGCCTGATTCCTCCGCACTCGCAAAGGAATAGATCATGGCGACACTCGGTTATGGCAGCATCCTCAATTCTCCCTCGGTAACGGTCGACAGCGCGCCGAAAGATTCGCTGCAGGACTTCTTTGTCAAGATCGACGGAATTTCCGGCGAGTCCAAGGATTCCAAGCACACCGGGCAGATCGATGCGCTGTCCTGGGGTTACGCCGTCTCGCAATCGTCGTCGATGCACACCGGCGGTGGTGGCGGCGTCGGCAAGGCCAACTTCTCCGAATTGTTCTTCACGCACTACGTGGACAAGGCGACGCCAAACCTGATGCAGTATTGCTCCAGCGGCAAACACGTCGGCAGCGTCGAGTTGTCCTGCTGCAAAGTCGGCGACGGCTCGCAGGAGTATATGAAGGTTGCGTTGAGTGATTGCATCATCACCCACGTGCGCCCCGTGGGCGCCACCAATTCTCCGCGCGTGATTGAAGAAGTCGGTCTGTCCTACGCCAAGATCAAGGTCGAAGTGAAGGAGCAGAACTCCGACGGCAGCATGGGTGCGGCCACAACGGGCAATTGGGACGTGAAGCAGAACAAGGCTTAGGCATCGCCTTGGTCATGCCGCCCGCCGCTTCCAGGCGGGTTCTTTTCCTGCTCACCAGTCCCGCCCTCAAGGGGCAAATCGTTGCCATGAATCTGCTCGCCGAATCTCTGGATCGTCACTTCGATCGCGTCAAGGAAAGCATCCGCGAACAACCGCAGACGACGGGGCATCGATTTGCCCTGGTCAGCCTCATGACCTTGCGCGGCGACTACGATCACGCGCTTCAGCAAGCCCAGACGTTGGCGCTGCTGGACAGGGAGTTTGCCTTGACGGCTCAGATGCTGCGCATCCTGATCCGCGCCGAACGGATTCGCGAACGAACGTTTGCCGGCACCAGCCGCCCCCTGATTCTCGGCCAGCCGGAACCCTGGGTCGGCATTTACCTCCAGGCGCTGGCCGAGTCTCCGGCCAGGGCCGCCGAATTGCGCCATGGCGCCGTGGACGAACTGCCGATTTTGAGCGGGTACGCGGATCAAAAGGCGTTTGCCTGGATATGCGACGGCGACTCGCGACTCGGTCCATGCTTCGAAATTATCCTGGACGGCGAGTACTACTGGCTGCCAGCCAATCAGGTCAAACGACTCGATTTTACCTCCCCGACAATGGCGCTGGATCTGGTCTGGGCACCGATTCGCGTCATGCTCGCCAACGGCGGTTCCCATGCCGCCTATATGCCGGTGCGCTACCCGACGAACAATGCCGTGACTGACGATGACGCCATCCTGCTCGGTCACCGCACTGAGTGGGACGAGGTCGCCGCTGATACCTGGCACGGCCGCGGCCGACGAATCTGGATCGCCGATGGTGACGATATCCCGATGTTCAGCACTCAGACTCTGGCCTTCGGCGAACAGCCGGACCGCTCGCAGTGAACGGCTGAGCCATCGACATGGTCGGATCCAGAAGCCCGGGAATCGCCTGCCCGACCACCAGCCGCGGCGTCGACCGCGGAACGTTATGCACGATCCGTTCGGACACTCCGGAACTGCATGGAACTCGCCCCGCAGAGTCGACCAAGAGAGTCCGCTTCGCCGCGCTTTGGGCGGGCTACCCAAGCACGAAACCCTATCTCGATCCGAAGACCGGTAGCCCGCCGAAGGGTTTCGAAAATCAGTGCGCAATCAAGGTCAGCGTTGCGCTACACGCCGTCGGCATCGACATGAAGTCCTATCGCGGCTCCCAGGTCGTCGTAGAGGGCAAACCGGCAGCAACCAGAGCAACCGAACTGGCGGCCTGGCTCAACAGTCAGTACCTGCCCAGTCTGCCTGTCCATGGGCAAACCGTGACCGGCGAGGACTGGCAGAAGAAGGTCAAAGGCCGCACCGGCATCATTTATTTTGCCAACTACTGGGCTCGACCGGGTGAGGCTGCCGCGCCTAGCGGCGACCATATCGATTTGTGGAACGGCAGCCGGCTCACTGCCACTGGCCTTGAGGGCGTCATCGTCGACTTCCTTCGCTTCGGCCTCGACATTCAGTCCGGTCCCGGGTTTTCCAATCTCGGCAAGGCGACCACGATCTTGTTCTTGGAGGTCCAGTGAGCAGTCGCCTGCTGACTCCGGTGGTCTTTCTGCTCGGCTGCGCGGTCAGCTTTCTTCTCTGGCGCTTCTGGACTGCCCGATGCAATGAGGCCTGTCCGGAAAACATTGCGCTGCTGATGCAATTGACGGTCTTGGTGCTGCCGTGGCTGCTCGCCGTAATCGCTGCGGCGCTGTTGGCCTCCTCGCTGGCCATGGTGACCCGCCGGCGACTCGCGGGCGCCTTACTCGCGGCGATCATCGTCTATCTCGTCATCCTGACGCTGTCGGCAAGTCCGTTGCCCGACCTCACCCAAAGGTCAATGCCATGAATCGCACGCTTAATGCCAGCACGCCGGCAGGCGATGCGCTGTGGGCGGTAACACTGGACGGCAGCGAAGCGCTGTCCGAACTGTTTGAGTTTCGTGTCGGCTTCAAGTCCGACAGCAAGGACCTCGACTGCCAGGGCATGATCGGCGAAGGCTGCGGCATCACCCTCGAAGTCCAGGGCGGCGGCCAGCGCTATCTGCACGGCCAGATGGTGCGTTTTGGCTTCACCGGCCGCGCCGGCGACCATTGGACCTACGAAGCCGTCGTCCGGCCGCGGCTGTGGCATGCCAGCCGCCGCTCCGATTGCCGCATCTGGCAACAGAAGAGCGTTCCCGACATCCTCAGCGAAGTCCTCGGTCAGAACGGCATCGCCTTTGACCTGCGCCTGAAGGAAAGTTACCGCACCTGGGAATACCTCACCCAATTCCGCGAATCCGACCTCAACTTCATCAGCCGCCTGATGGAGCACGAGGGCATCTACTACTGGTTCGAGCACAGCGCCGGTAGTCACCTCATGGTCCTCGGCGACCACTTCAGCACCCACGAGCCGTATCCGGGCTACGCCACCGTGCCGTGGTATCCACCCGACGCCACCTATCCGGACAAGGATCACTTCTATGCCTGGCGTCTGGCCCGCGAAGCCGAGACCGGCAAGTACGTCCATACCGATTACGATTTCAAGAAGCCGCCAGCCGACCTGACTACCAAGCTGGTCGAGCCAAAGGGCCATCTCTACGACCAGTACGAGATCTTCGACTTCCCCGGCGGCTACACCGACCCCGCTGCCGGCCAGCACTATGCCGAAGTCCGCTTGCACACGCTGCAGGTCGAACAGGACGTCGTCTTCGGCCAGGGTCGGGTCAGGGGCGCCGCTCCCGGCTACCGCATGACCCTGGAGAAGCACCCGCGCGGCGACCAGAACCGCGAGCTCCTGATCACCCGGGCGCAGTACCACATCGCCGACAACGCCTATGAGGCCGCCGCCGGTTCCGAGCAGAACCACTTCGAAGTCGCCATCGAAGGCATCCCGGCGCAAACCCAGTTCCGGCCGCGCCGGTCCACCGCCAAGCCGCACACCCTCGGTCCGGAAACGGCGCTGGTGGTCGGCCCGCCCGGCGAAGAGATCTACACCAACGAACACGGCCAGGTGAAGGTCAAATTCTTCTGGGACCGCTACGGCAAGAAGGACGGCACCGACTCCTGCTGGATCCGCGTCTCGCACCCATGGGCAGGCATGAACTACGGCGGCATCCACATCCCGCGGATCGGCCAGGAAGTGATCGTCGACTTCCTCGACGGCGACCCCGACTACCCGATCATCACCGGCCGCGTCTATAACGCCGATCAGATGCCGCCGTGGGAATTGCCGGCCAACAAGACTCAGTCGGGCACCCTGACGCGCTGGAGCAAGGGCGGCGGCGGCGCCAGCATGCTGCGCTTCGAGGACCAGAAAGGCATCGAACACCTCGAACTCTCCAACACCTACGGCCAGACACATCTGCACATGGGCTACCTGATGAACCAGGGCACCCAGGCGCAGCGCGGCTATGGCTTCGAGCTGCAGACCCAGCTCTGGGGCTCGATCCGCGCCGACAAAGGCCTCTTGATCACCACCTACACCCAGGACTTCACGTCCAAGGTTGCGCACGATAGCCCAGACGGCTTGCAGCACATGGGCGCGGCGCTGGCCAACACCACCTCGCTGATGAAAGACGCCAGCCAGGCTGTGTCCACTGCCAAGGAAATGATTGGCGCATTGGTCTCCGGCAAGACGTCCGGCATCGCCGGAATGGTCTCCTCGCTCTCCGGTATGTTCAGCGGCGGCGCCGGCGCCCTCTCAGCCGCCGGCGCCTGCTGGACGGCGCTGAGCGGCAGTGCTAGTGGTGGCGCCAGTAGCGGTGGCGGCAACGAGACCGCAATGTCCGGCGACGCCGACCCGGCCATGCCCCACGCCCAGCAGCTGATGGAACTCTCCAAGGACATCTCCAAGCCGATCGTCTCCATCGTCAGCCCCGAAGGTCACTCGATGATCAGCCCGAAGCCGGTGGTGGTCAGCTCCGGCCAGAGCACCTCGGTGCACGCCCAGGACCATATCACCCTGTCCAGTGGCGGCCAGATGACACAGCTGGCCAAGAGCGGCATGTTCACCCACGTGAACGAAGGTGGCCAGGTGACCGTGGTCTCAGCAGGGGACGTCGCCAGCACCGCCAAGACCGGCGCCATGAACATGGTGGCCCAGAACGACGTCACCATCGCCTCGACCAAGACCAACGCCAATGTCATTGCCGAACAAAAGGTCTACGTCACCGCCAAGGAATCGGACATCCTTGCCAACGCCAAGCAAGGGGTGGCCATCGACGCCGGGCATACCGTTTCGATCAAGGCGGGGGACAGCATCGCGCTCACCTGTGGCAATGCATCGATCGTCATGCGCAAGGACGGCACCATCGAGATCAAGGGCAAGAAGATCCTCATCAAGGGTATTGACATCAACGTCGAAGGCGACGGCGCGGGCCTTATCGACTTCAAGAAGGAGCTGACTCAGCGCGGTTCCAAGATCAACCTCAATTGATTGACTGAGGCTGTATTGCCCAACCCGCGCAAGGCTCGATAGCTTCCGCGTTTCGACTGGCCACAAAGGATGTCCAAGTGAACTATTTGCTCAACGAACTCGAACTCACGCTCCCGGAAGTCGTCCAGGACCGTTCCGTCAACGTCCTGCTCTTCGGCACCAAGCAACCGCCGGACTTCAACCTGGTGATCAGCCGCGACTTCCTACCCAAGGGCGAGAAGTTCGAGTACATCGTCAAGAAGCAGCTAGATGTGATCTCCGCGGCGCAGGAGGACTTCAAGCAAATCGCGCCGGAGCGCGAGCGCAAACTGACCAAGCAGGATGGCAGCTTGGTCATCGCCAGGGAAACGGCCGTCAGCTACAAGGCCAAAGGCACCAAGTTCCACCAGCGGCATCTCTACGTCCCACTGGGTGGTCCGAAGATCTTGATCATGGTCGGCACGGTGACCAGTGCCTGGGAGTCGAAAGACGATAAAACCTGGGAGGGACTTGTCTCCACCATTCGGCTGAAGTGACCGGACTCTGCCGAGCGCAACCGACCATCCCAATCGTCAAAGCCCTCTTCCGCCATGCCTGAAGCGGCCCGAATAGGAGACGAGATATCGCACAGTCAAGCCAGACTGGGATTCATCGTGGGCAGTATTGCGGCAGCGGTTCTGGAAGGCGTCGCATCCTATGGCCTGGGCTGCGCGCTGGCGGGATTGGCCTGCGCCTTTCCCTTTGGCACGATAGCCGCTCTCGCCATTGGCCTGGTCGTCGGCGTAATGCTCATTGGCCCCGCGGGAGACTTCTTACAATCGGCGGGCGAGGCCATCGGGCGAACGTTTACCGTCGTTGCCGGCACGTTAGTGGCGATCGGCGCGTCCGACGTGTTCATCAACGGCAGACTCGCCATTCGTGCCTCGCCCAACACTCTCGACTTCGCCGTTTGCAGCCACCACGAACCACTGCCGCAGCATTACGTCATCGAAGGCGCGAAAACGGTCTTCATCAACAAGTGGAACGCCGCACGCAAGGGCGACCACCTCGACTGTGAGGCCACCATCAGCGGAGGCTCGGACAACGTCTTGATCGGCTCACCGCCGGTGCTCATCGGCCACTACACAGCCCACGAAATCAGCGACGACCTGCGCAAGTACGCCGGTTATCTGCGCATGGCCGCCGGCATCATCGGCGGCTCGCTTGTCGGCGCGGGCGGGCTGCGCTGCTTCCTGGGCAGCGTTGCAATGGGCGTCGGCGTGGCGGTAGGCTCCTCGGAAGTGCTGGGCGACGTGATTCCCCACATGGAATATGGCACCAGCGCCGGCAATTCCGCGGGCACCAGTATCGGCAACTGGTTGCAAGGCAAGCCGGTCGACGTCACCTCTGGCGCCAAGATACTGCCCGACGAACTCGATATCGACTTGCCCGGGGCTTTTCCGCTTGTCTGGTCACGGTACTACAACTCGCGCGACGGCCGCGTCGGCATCCTCGGTCAGGGCTGGAGCACGCCGCAATCGCTGGAGATCGTGTTTAGAGACGGCCAACTCGTCTTCATCGGCCGCCAAGGGCGCGAGAATGTCCTGCCCGACCCGGCGCCCAATGAGTCGTTGTACTACGCCTCCGAGCAATTCAAGGTCTGGCGCAGTCCCGGCGGTCATTACTACCTTAGCTATCCTGGCGCTGACCTGATCTACTGCTTCGGTGCCCGCCGCACAGGGCTCGACGGCGAACGTCTGCGTCTCTTGCGGGCCATGGACCTGCACGACAACGGCATCGACTTGCATTACGACAACGCCGGCCTGCTTGTCGAAATGATATCCAGCGCCGGCCACGTACTCAGGCTGCACTACAACAATACCGACCTCGGCATGACCCGGCTGGTGGAAATATGCCAGACGCAAGGTGGCATCGACACCGACGTCACCCTGGTCCGTTACCAGTACAGTACCGAAGGCGACCTGACCGCCGTGCTTGACCGCAGCGGTCAAGTCGTCCGCCGCTTCGGCTATCAACAACATATGATCGTTTGGCAGCAGTTTGGCACCGGCCTGCAAAGCCACTACGAGTGGGACCAGATCAGCCCACTGGGCCGCGTAGTTCGCCAGCATGGCGACGACGGCGAGGACTTACGCTTTGTCTACCTCGACGCACCGCTGGACTTCGCCGCACTACAACCCGCCGCCGCCATCGCCGCCGGCATGGCCCCCGACGGACTGGCTCCGTTCGCCGAACGGAGAGTGCGGGTCACGGACCAACTCGGCCGCGTGCAGGAGTTCGTCTGCAACCGGCACTACCTGGTCACCCACTTCACCAACCCCCTGGGCGCGACCATTAGCAACGTGTGGGACGACAACCGGCGCCTCGTCTGCTACACGGATGCCGCCGGCCACCGTACCGAATTCGAATATGACGGCCGCGCGCAACTGGCGGCGGTGCGCAATGCCCTGGGCCAGTCTGCGCGCATCCAATGGCACGAGCAATTCGCGCGTATCCGTTCCGTCACCCACTACGACGGCAGCGAGTGGCAATACGACTACGACGAGTTGGGTAGCCTGGTACAGATTCGAGGCCCGCAAGGCTATATCGAGACGCTGCAAATCGATGAGCGCGGACTGCCGGTCCGCCGCACCGACGCCAAAGGCGGACAAGTCCAGATGCGCTACAACGAACAGGCGCAACTCACCGAATACACCGACTGCTCGAACAAGAGCACCCGCTACGATTACGACCGCGAGGGTCGCCTGGTCGGCACGGTTGATGCGAAAGGCCAGGTCCGTCGCTATGAACGCGACGCGCTCGGCCGGATCACTGCCTTGCACTTGCCCGACGGCGCGCAACACCAATACCGTTACGACGCCATCGGCCAGCAGGTGGCCTACACCGATCCCCTGGGCCGGATCACCCACTACCACCGCAACCTGCGCGGCGAAGTGGTCGCCCAGGAGAACCCAAGCAGCGGCAAGGTCAGCCTCGGCTTCGATGCCGCCTTTCGTCTGGCGGCACTGGTCAATGAGAATCAGCAGGCCTACAAGTTTGCGTATGACGCCGCCGACCGGCTGATCGAAGAACAGCGGATCGACGGCACGCGCATCGATATCGAATTCGACGTGGCCAATCGGGTGGTCGCCGTCATCCATCATGCCAGTGTCGGTGACGACATCTTCACCGAGATCGAACGCGAGGCCGAAGAGCGAGCGTCGGGATTGGGCAGTGCCGTGCCCCCGGCCCCTCCGGTCGCCAGTGTCATCCGCACCGAACTCGTCCGCGACGCCCTCGGCCGCCTGACCGAGAAGCGCACGCCGGGCCAGCACTGCCACTATCGCTATGATGCCGCTGGCCGGCTGGTGCTCGCCAAAAAGCTCAAGGTACTGGTGGCGCAGATGGACAGCCAGCCCGCCCAATTGCAGCCGCTCCACAGCACGCGCTTCGAATACGACGCCCTCGGCAATCTCATCGCGGAGCACAGCACGGACGAAGTCTCCGGCGAAACGCACACGCTGCATCACGCTCACGACCCGCTGGGCAACCGCACCCAGACCCTGTTGCCGCCCCTAGCCGGGGAAGGCAGCCGGCGGGCGCTGAACTACCTCTACTACGGCAGCGGCCACCTGCACCAGATCAATCTCTCGCACGAGACGGCCGACGCGAAGGTGGCCCCGGCCAGTTCGGTCCACCAACTGATCGCTGATATCGAACGCGACGATCTCCACCGCGAGATCCTCAGGAGCCAGGGCAGCATTGCCACGCGCTATGACCGGGACCCCTTGGGACGGCGGACCGGGTCACTGTCCGGTTGGGGTTACGGCCTGCCGGTCACGTCCGGCGACAGTTCATTCGAAGGTTTGTTACCCTCGGCCGCCGATGGCTTGCGCAAACAGTACCGCTATGACCTGGCCGGCGAACTGATCGAACGTGCCCACAGTCAGCAGGGGACGACGCACTATCGCTACGACCCGCTCGGCCGTCTCGCCATGGCCCAGCGCAGCAACCACGGCGGTCAGAGCCAAGCCGAACACTTCGCTTACGACCCGGCCGGCAATCTACTGGACAACACGCTGGTGCATTCGACCAGCACCCGTCAGCCCGGCTATGTACGTGACAACCTGGTCCGCGTCTTCGAGGACAAGCGCTTCTTCTACGACGGCTTCTCACGCCTGATCGAGAAGCGTGTCGCCAAGCACACGATCCAGCGCTTCGAATGGGACGACGAGCATCGACTGATCGCAGTGCATACTCGGCGCACCGGCTATGGCGCCGACGGCCCGCAGGGAACCACCCAGACGGTGTGGTTCGACTACGACGCGCTGGGCCGGCGCATCGCCAAGCACGACCGCTTCGGCACCACGCACTTCCTTTGGAGCGGCATGCGCCTCATCGAAGAGCGGCGCGCCAGCCACGTGGTCTCTTACGTCTATGAGCCGAACAGCTATGTGCCACTGGCGCGCATCGACGCCGAGGGACGGCCTACCGATGCCGGCGGCTTGGGCACCACCCAGGACGCGGCCAACGAAGCAAATCCGATCGCCTCGGACGCCGCGAACGACGAATCCCCACCGCCCCTGGGGAACCTCTACTACTTCCACACCGACCAGGTGGGCTTGCCGGAAGAGCTGACCGATACGAAGGGCCACATCCGCTGGCGGGCCGCCTACAGGGCCTGGGGCAACACGCTGGCCGAGCGCTGGGAGACCGTCGACCTCGCCGGCCAGCCCGTCAATTCCGCGTCAGCGCAAGGCGCTCCCCTGGTCATCCAACAGAACCTCCGCTTCCAGGGCCAATACCTCGACCGCGATACGGGACTCCACTACAACACGTTTCGGTATTACGATCCCGATATCGGCAGGTTCATCTCGCCGGATCCGATTGGGCTATCGGGCGGAACGAATCTCCACTCCTATGGCACGAATCCGGTTTCCTGGATTGATCCGTGGGGGTGGTGTGGGGAGGCGGAGGGAGCATCTCCAAAGGAGATACCCATATCACGGGCGAAGTACGGCGAGGCAGCGGACCATATCGCAGACGCTCAAGCAGCTGGACACCCGGACGTTTTGACCGTTGCTCGCGATGGTGCGTCAGCAAACAGAAAGGCTTCTATAGGTGGAATGGAGAAAGTTCCTAATAAGCAGTTGGACGAGTATCCCCCTGCAATGTTTAAGGAGGGCGGAGAGGGTGCAAGTGTTCGAGCAATCGACCCGGGGAATAATATGGGGGCAGGCGCTTGCATTGGAAATGCTTGCCGTGGGCTCGCTGATGGCGCAAAGGTCAAAGTAAAGGTGACAGACTAATGAGCAATCTTACGATTCAAACATATGTGTCATATTCGCAACTGTGTGTATTTTTGAGTTCGTTGGCGCAACCGTTCAATGACTGGAGTGCCCGTAATTTTTCGCAGGGCTTTTCGTGGCGCCCTGGGAGCGCCTCCTTCCGAGCTTTGGTAGAAGATGGGCCACATCAAATTCATGTCCTTATTAACGAGCCAGTTACTTCTTTACCAACAAATTGCATACGCGCTTTTAGGGTGCCGTTCGATATTTCAGACGGGAATATCGAGATTGCCAGCATCTCCGATTCAACATCCTTTGAGATCGCACCCGGAAAACATGTCTTACAGGTTGAGTTTCTTCGGCATCCAGCAAGTGACTTGCCCGAAGTAAATGTCCGACTAAATATTGGGGACTCCGACTTCCTCATCCTAAAACATGACAGCGAGATAGACGCGACAGCAGAATTTGATCTAATGGCGAACGCGGCAACATGATGGAGTTACCGAAGGAATGAGATTAAAGGGGCCAGGCTCGATTAATTGCTAAACTTCGACAATGCCACGCCGCCCCCGTATCTTCCTTGCCAACACGCCTGTGCATCTCGTACAACGCGGGCACAACCGCGAGGCGTGTTTTTTCGCTGAGGACGATTACCTCGCCTATCGCCATTGGCTCGGAGAGGCGCTTACGGCCACCGGTTGCGCGTTGCATGCCTACGTGCTGATGACCAACCACGTCCACCTACTGCTCACACCGCCAGACGGCGAGGCGGTCAGCCGCACGATGATTTCCCTCGGCCGTCGTTACGTTCCCTACGTCAACAAAGCCTATCGGCGCACCGGAACGCTTTGGGATAGCCGCTACAAGTCGTCACTGGTGCAGGCCGACGCCTACTTGCTGCTCTGTATGCGCTACATTGAACTGAATCCGGTCCGGGCGGCGATGGTGGTCGATCCCGCGCACTATCGCTGGAGCAGTTATCCGATGAACGGCTTGGGACAGGCCGATCCGATGCTGACGCCGCACTCACTGTACGCGCGACTGGCGAAAACCGGAACGGAACGCTTCGCTGCTTACCGAGCGCTGTTCCGCTCGGAGCTCGACGAAGAGGCCATTGGCGACATCCGATTGGCCTTGAGCCAAGGCCAACTGCTGGGGAATTCGAGATTCATGCGCAATGTCGAGGAGATTACCGGCTTGTCTTGCGGGGCAAGACCTCGCGGTCGGCCGAGAAAGCAGGTCGATGCCGACGAATCACAAAGGCAACGCCAGCCGAAAATGTGAGCCTGGCCCCTTTTCCACTTCAGTACCGGTAGCGCGGGCCCCG
>PMIF01000280.1:3769-3898 GCA_003157035.1 Rhodocyclaceae bacterium | reverse complement strand
CTGGGCGTGCAGGAAGGCACGGCCGTGGTCGGTGGCCGCAATCTCCTTGTCGCCAGCGCCGAAGTCGATCACTGGCTAAACGACCGCTGGGGCATTGCCGCTTTTGTCGATGCCGGCAACGCCGCCGAC
>PMIF01000280.1:0-3727 GCA_003157035.1 Rhodocyclaceae bacterium | reverse complement strand
CGTTCGCGTGGCTCGCGCTATGTGCTGGCGGTGCTGGCCGTCTCGGTGGTCGTCTCGCTTGCGCTAGCCGCCGGCGCTTATTGGTTGCTGGCCAGCAACAGCGGCCTGCAAACCGCCGTTGCCCTTGCCGAGCGATTGTCTAGCGGCCGTCTGGAAATCCGGCTAGGCGAGGGCAGCTTGCTCGGCCCGCTCAAGATCGACCGTCTGACATGGACCGACGGCGGCGATCACATCGTCGCCGAGGCAATCGGCGTCGAACTGCGAGCGGGCGAACTTGCGCACGGGCTGCTGCATTTCACGCGCGTGTCGATGGATCGGCTCGCGCTCGATCTGGCGCTATCGGATCAGCCAACCCAACTGCCGACCCACCTGAGCCTGCCGTTCGACGTGCGCATCGACCGCGTCGAGATCGGTGAGCTTCGCCAGCGCGATGCCGTGCTGGCAACGGCGCTTGCTGCGTCCTTCGCCAGCGAAGCCGGCCGTCATCGCATCGACGATCTGCGTGCCAACATCGCTGGCTTCGCCGTCGGCGCTAGTGGTGAAATGGCGGCCGCGGCACCGTTTTCACTAACGGCCAGCGGCTGGCTGCAAGGCGATGTCGCCGAACAACCGCTGCGCCTCGACATCCAGGCCGCAGGTACGCTCGATGCCATCGAACTCGCGTTGTCGAGTAACGAAAACGCGCTGCGCGGCAAGGCGAACGCCACGGTCACGCCTTTCGCCGACCGGCCAATCGCTCGCCTGCATGCCGATCTAAGCGGCCTTGATCCAGCCGCATGGCGAGCCGGTGCACCCAGCGCGACGCTCGATCTGACTGCCGACCTGCGGGCCGTCGCCGACGAAGCGGCGCTGGCCGGCGAGTTCTCGCTGCGCAACCGCACGCCCGGCGCGCTCGACCACCAGCGTCTGCCACTCACTGCGCTGAGCGGACGTCTGCGCTGGCGGCCGGCAGACATCGCCTTCTCGCAACTCGACGCCGCGCTCGTGGGCGGTGGCCATGTGCGTGGCGAAGGCGCCTGGCGGGCGAACGAGCTGACGTTCGATCTGCGGGCTCGTTCGGGCGATGCGCTGCTGAAGGCCAGCGGCCAAGCCGCACTGGACGGTAGCGGCGCGTTTGCCTTGCACGGCGAACTGGCGCGCTTCGATCCGGCGCGTTTTGTCGATCTGCCGAAACTGCCGGCAGCGCGGATCAACGCCAGCTTCGACGCCAAGGGCCGCTGGCAGCCACAACTGCAAGTCGACGGCCGCTTCGAACTGCGCGATAGCCTGCTTGCCGGCCGGCCGCTCGCCGGCCGAGGCGATGTCGGTATCGACGGCGCGCGGGTGCGCGGCATTGATCTGCATCTGACGGCCGGCGCCAATCGGCTCGACACCCAAGGCACATTCGGCGGTGCCGGCGAGTCCTTGACGCTGACGCTGGCGGCGCCGGAACTGGCGCCCTATGGACTCGAGGGCGGGCTGAACGGCACGCTGCATGTATCGGGGACAACCGTCGCGCCCAACTTCGATCTGCACCTGTCCACGGAGCGCTTTGGCGTGCCAGGCAGCTTCACCGTCAAGGGGCTCGACCTTACCGCTGCGGCGGGTAGTGACAATGCCGCACCCTTGCGGCTCCGGCTCCAACTCGCTGCCATCGACTCGCCCACTCGGCCCGATCTGGCCCGCGACGTCACGGGTCAGATCGACGGCACAGGCGCCCAACACACGCTGAGCACCAGCGCCCTCCTGGCCGACCAGAACCACTTGAGTCTCACCGCCCAGGGCGGCATCATCGTCACGAGCAATGATGTTCCGCGTTGGCGCGGCAGCCTTTCCACACTCGACTTGCGCGGTGGTCCACCGGAACGGGCGCTGCATCTGGTGCAAGCGGCGCCCTTGCAGTTGGCGGCGGATGGCTGGTCGCTCGGCCCGGCGCAAATGGCCGGCGACGGCTGGCAAGGCAAGCTCGACACCCGCGCCGACAAGACACAAATGAAGTTGGTGCTCGCCGCTACCGGCCCGCGTTTGGGCCAACTGTCGGCGACGCTCGATGCTCGCACCGCCGGTCCCTGGCGGCTGGAAAAGACAGCGCCCTGGCAGGGCAGCCTCGACATTGACAGCCCGGACCTGGCTTGGCTCGGCCCGCTGATCAGCGCCAACGCGGCCACGGGCGGGCGGGCGCGCGTGGACCTGCGGCTGGCCGGAACGCCGGCGCAGCCACTGGCTTCCGGCAGCATCCACGGNNGCCGAGGGCAAGTTGGTCGCGGATCTCGCCGCCCGGCCGGGGCAGGTGGAGGCCGTCGGCGAAGTGCAGGTCGACGGCGGCAACCTGTTCCTCGACGTCAAGCTGGACCGGCTCGGCATTGCCCCGGGTCCGGACCGGTGGCTGGCCGTTTCTGGCAGCGGCCGTCTCGATTGGCGCGACGGCCGCCTCGGCCTTTCCGCCCAGGTCGCCGCCGACGCCGGCTACTGGCAACTACCGCGTCTGGACGTGCCGCACCTGTCCGACGACGTCATCGTCAAGCGGCCCGGCCAATGGGCGCCGGCAGCCGCGCGTTCGCCGCTGGCACTGGCCTTCGAGGTAAGCTTGGGCCGCCATTTCCGTTTCAGCGGCGCCGGCCTGGAGGCGCGCCTGTCCGGCAAGCTGAAATTGACCGCGGCCGGCCACGATCTGCCGCGTGCCAGCGGCGCAATCCGCGCAGTCGACGGCCGCTTTGAGGCCTACGGCCAGAAGCTGTACGTCGAGCGCGGCATCCTCACCTTCTCCGGCCTGGTCGACAACCCGTCGCTCGACGTGCTGGCCGTGCGCCAAGGTTTGCCGGTAACGCCCGGCGTCGAAGTCACCGGCACGGTACTGCGGCCCCTGGTGCGACTGGTTTCCGACCCGGACCTGCCCGATGCCGAAAAGCTCTCCTGGCTGGTACTCGGCCGAGCCCCCGACCAGGTCGGTGCCGGCGACGCCGCTTTGCTGCTGGCGGCGGCCGGTTCCCTGCTTGGTGGCGAATCGGGCGGCGNNCGCCAGCCAGGTAGTCGGCAATGGCGGCGGCAACAGCGCCAATGCCGGCACGCAGATATTCAGCGTCGGCAAGCGCCTGACGGCCGCCACCATGCTCACCTACGAGCAGGCACTGGGCAGCACCGAGAGCCTGGTCAAGCTGACGTTCACGCTCAGCCGGCACCTGTTGCTGATCGGCCGCGCCGGCGCCGACAACGCGATCGATCTCGTCTACACGTTCACCTTCGGCCGCTGACCGCCAATGACAATGGCAACTCCTCCCGGAAACCGCGGAGTCCATCGCGCCATTGCAGACCGGCGCGTCAGTGCACCGGGTCCTGAATGGGTAAATGTGCATCCGTGGCTTGGCCTGCCCGCGAAATCGGCGCGGCTGTCGGCCATGTCATTCAGCGCGAGCCCTCAGGGTACGAGAACCGCGGCACCGACAAACCGCCCGGCCCGCAGGTCCGCCAGCGCCTGGTTGGCCTGCTTGAGCGGGTAGGCTGTAGTCTTCGTGACAATACCGACCTTCGGTGCCAGTTGCAGAAAGTCGATGCCATCCTGCCGTGTGAGATTGGCGACCGAGACGAGTTGCCGCTCCTCCCACAGCAGATCATAGGGAAAACTCGGGATGTCGCTCATGTGGATACCCGCGCAAACGACGCGCCCGCCCTTGCGCACCGCCTTCAGCGCCAACGGCACGAGGTCGCCGACCGCCGCGAAGATGATCGCCGCATCGAGTTGTTCCGGCGG
>PMIF01000029.1:5095-9008 GCA_003157035.1 Rhodocyclaceae bacterium | reverse complement strand
CGCCACCAGCGGGTATTCCGCCGCCGGCCCGGCACGCAGGTTCAGGGGTCTGGCCGCATAGCCTCCCCATTGCGCGGAGGAAATCGCTGGTACCACGGCCAAAACCGCCGCAAGAGCACAGACAAGCTTCAGATGTTTCATTTTGCACCCCATTCGGACAATGCCAACGAAGGATGGCGCGCGTCACGTCCTTGCACGCACTGACAATCTACTGACAGTGTAGGCGCCTCGGCAATCAAGCTCCACACCTTTCCAACACTCGCTGGACGCTTTGCGGAATGATTCTGACATCGCGCTCGCGTCGTCTTCGCGGAACCATAGGAGCACGGTCGAACGGAGTCAAGCCCCCGGAGTTTGCGCAAGCAATAGCAGTCTGGCGATCTCAGCGGTGGAATGCACATGTAGCTTGCTCATGGTGTTATGCCTGTGCACCTGCACAGTTTTGTCGCTGATCGATAGCTTGCGCGCGATTTCCTTGTTGCAATCACCAACGGCCAGGCACTGGGCGACTTCGCGCTCGCGGGCAGTGAGGGTATCGAGTCGAACACGGGCCGCAACAACCTGCTGCTGACCCAGGCATTGCTTGATGCTGTGCCTGACGGTACGACCGACAGCATCCAGCAAGACGTGGTCCTTGCAGGGCTTCTCCAGGAAATCGATGGCGCCCCGCTTCATCGCTTGCACGGCCATGGGAAGATCACCGTGGGCAGAGAGGAAAATGATGGGCAGGCAAACGCCGCCGGCATTCAGGATTTGCTGAACCTCCATGCCACCCATGAGCGGCATGAGGACATCGAGAATGAGACAGCCCGGCACATGGCCGGCGTAGCGGTCGAGGAAGTCGCGGCCGGAAGCGAATGCTGTCGCGCGCCATCCGGCGGACTCAAGGAGATAGACGAGGGAGCGACGCATGGCGTCGTCGTCGTCAACGACATAGATGATGGCGTCTTGTTCATTCATGTGGCGTCTCCGCCGGCAACCAGAAGCTGGCACAGACACCCGGCACTTCCCTGGCCAGGGAAAGCCGGCCGCCGTGCGACTCGATGATGCCCTTGCTCAGCGCCAGTCCCAAGCCGAGACCGTCCGCCTTGGTGGTAAAGAAAGGCTCGAACAGGCGCACGATGTCATCGTCCTTGAGGCCGTTGCCCTTGTCGTGCACGGAGACTTCGTAGCCCCGGTCGATGCGCTCCAGCGTGACTTTGATTGGTGTCTTCGGATTTCCCGCCGCCTTTTGTGCGTCGAAAGCGTTGTTCAGCAAATTGAACGTGACCTGCTGGATCTGAAGTGGATCGGCCTCTACCAGGGCCGGACCATCGTTGTCCGCGTCATTCCAGTCGATACGGACCTCCGGGTGGGCAACGCCGAACAAGTCGGCGGCCTCTTTGACCAAGCCGGCCAGGTTCACCGATTGAACGATGCTGACAGGCTTTCTTGCGAAGCTGCGGATCTTCTCGATCGTGGCATCGGCACGTTCGCTTTGAAGCACAATTTCGTTGCAGCCCTCCCGTAACGGGACGGGCTCCAGACGACCGGCAGCGATGCGCCGGTCCATGCCGCGCGCAAAATTGCCGATGGCCGCCAAGGGTTGCTTGAGTTCGTGGGCGATGGCACTGGCCATGCCGCCCAGAATCGCCAGGCGGCCGGCATGGTCGAGGGCGCTCTGGCGGTCCCGCATGGCTTCGGTCATGCGCTGCTTTTCCGCCTGCATATTCTGCAATTCGCGCGTGCGCCGGGCAACCAGGTATTCGACGCGTATGCTGTGGATGAGCCAGAAGACGAACAGGCTGGCGACCACTGCCAGCTCGAGGCGGTAGCGGCGCAGCATGTCTTCCAGCGTCTTTTGCTGCAGGTTGGCGTAATGGCCCAGCTTGAGGTCGCGAAACAACTCGTCGACGATGCCATATTGCGCCGGAATCGACCAGCGGTAGCCTTGGGCGGTCCGCGGCATTTCCAGCAGCGCAATCGCCACTTGCCGGGCAAGTTCCGGGGGCGTTTCCTTGAGCACGGCAAAGGCCCAGTCGGGGTAAAGCCGCGAAGACGTCTGGCAGGGGAATCCTGGTGTCGGCAAAGGCGACAGGACGCGCAGTGCCGCCGGTTTGATTTCACCGCGTTCGATCATTTGCTCAACCAGGCAGGTGCGGACGATGCCCGCATCGGCCTTCCCCGCCTGCACCGCCAGGGCGATCTTCTGGATCGGGAAACCGGTGAACTCCAGTCGTCCCAGATCCCGCTCGGGTTCGATGCCGGCCAATACCAGTTCGCGTGCTGCAATCTGGTAGCAACAGAAAGCATCCGGACTGGCCGCCAGGAGATGCTTTCCTTTCAGCTGCGACAGTTCGATGATCCCGGAATCGGCGCGAGCGACGATCGCCGAACCCACGGCCAGCGTCGGGGACAGCGCGAAGGGCGAATCGAGCGTTGCGATCCGCGTGACGCCTTCGCTGTAACCCAACTCGCTGTAATTGCCGCCGTTGGTGAGGACGAAGTCCACGCGGTGCTCATGGACCGCCTGCTGTAGTTGCGGGTGGTCGAGCCCGACAAGAACGAATTTCCGCCCGACGATGCGGCGGTTGAGCCAGTCGAACACCCCCGCCCATTCCTCCTCGGCCGATTCGATGCCCTTGTCCGCCAGGACCGCCACTCGAACCGTTTCCGGGCTTGCCGCAACGACCGGCCCGTGCAGCAAGGCCCAGCAAACCAGCAGTGGAAGGAGTCGGTGCATCGCGGAAGCTAAGCACATTTTTGGCCTTTCGTAAATTGGGTCTTTCGTGTAAGTCGCTACAAGGAGTCGCCAATAGCATGAGCGCTGTCCCACCTCTACAGTCCTCGCTGTCGAAGTGGGCTCATGATTCCAACAAGGAGGAAGCGGTATGTCTTCGGAATTCGAGAAAAAGGCTCAGGACACCTTCTCGGCCGAGCGTAAGGAGGACGTGTTTGTCCTCATCCTGGCGGCCATTGCCGTCGTCCTGGTGAAGTTCGGCGTCATCGGCCCGACCTTCGTCAAGTCGCTGTTCTTCTAACGGGAGGAACGAATCATGGCCGGTGGAGGCATAGGCATCGAATACAGTTTCCGGGCGTTGCCGCGCATGTTGCCCGGTTTGGTCTTGTGCATGGCGTTCGGCTGGGCGGCCTTGCAGTGGGACGCCACGACCCATGGCTGGTCGGTCGACTACAAGGAAGCGGAAAGGTTGCTCAAGGCGGCGGAGAAGGAAGGCGGCGTAGTGGCGCCCTTTGCCGACTACACGGCCAAGAACAAGGACTCCTTGGCCGCAAAAGAGGCCGACTACAAGGCCAAGATGGAAGAGTACACCGCCGCGCTGGCAGTGCTGCAATCCGGCCAGGCCAAGCCCAAGGAGCCGAAGAAGCCGTCCAAACCGTACCTGCTGAAGGAGGCGGAATACAACGAACTCGCCCAGACCAAGGCCATACCGAGCAAGTTCGAGTTCGGCAACAAGATCATCCAGTTCCAATTGACCTACGTGGCCATGTTGCTGCTGGTCGGCATGTTCATCCGCAACACCGTCGGCATCCCCGATGTCTTCAAGGCCGGCACCATCGCCGCGCGGCCCATCATCAAACCCGGCATCATCATCCTCGGCGGCTACTACCTGTGGTCGGACCTGCTCAAGGTCGGCGCCATCGGCTTAGGCCTGGTGGTGACCTTCGTGCTCGGCACGCAAATCCTGATCTCCTACTGGGGCCGACGCTCCAAGGTCGATAGCGGTCTGGCGGGCGTGATGGCCGCGGGTGTCGGCGTTTGCGGCGTTTCGGCGGCGGTGGCTGTCGCCCCGGTGGTCAATGCCAAGCCGCGCGACTTCTTTTACGCCATCGGTACCATCCTGCTGTTCGGCACCCTGGCCCTCTTTACCTTCCCCTACATCGGCCAGGCACTGAACATGAGCCAGCCGGTGTT
>PMIF01000029.1:0-4998 GCA_003157035.1 Rhodocyclaceae bacterium | reverse complement strand
GAGTTCGGCATGTTCGTCCAGGCTGAGCGCGACATCCTGGGCAAGGAACTCCTGAAGCTGTTCTTTGCCGTGGGCTTTGCCGGGGTCGGCCTCAACATCGCCTTCGACGACTTGAAGAAAGCGGGCGGCACGGCCTTCGTCATTGGCGTGGTCGCGGCGACCTTGAAGGCGGTGCTGTCGGCGATAGCGGTCATGGCGATCGGCGCCGAGGTGTTTGCAATCAAATAGAATAGACGCCTCCAAGCTTGGGCCGGGGGCGAACCCACCCGGCCCTTTCCTTTCCATGCAACGCATCCTTCTCTGCGTCGACGGCGAACCGCATACCGAAAAGGCGTTGTGTCACGCCTTGCTGCTGGCCGGTGCTTTGGGCTCCCGGTTGACTGCGCTCCACGTAGTAGATCCCTACCTGGAGAAATACACCCACGAGATTTACGCCGTGGGCCGTAACGAGTGCCGCAGCCATCTCGACAAGTCCTTGCGCCAAGAGGGAACGGTTGCCCTGGCGGCCTTTGTCGACCAGGCCAATGCTGCGGGTATTGCCGTAACTGCCGAGTTGGCTGATGGCGAGCGGGCACCGGTGATTGCGACTTGGTCCGCCAATTTCGATCTGGTGGTGATCGGCGGCAAGGTCCTGGAGGGCTGGTATCGGCGCTTCGAATCGCGCAACCTGCCCGAGCAGTTATTCCAGCGTCTGGCCGTACCCCTGCTGGTCGTGCGCTGATGGCCTTCGCCGGCCGCCTGCGGCTTGCCCTGCCGGCCGAGATGGTACGCCACCATTTCCCGCCTCTAGACACCTGGCTGCGGCTGAGTCCCCTATGGAGCGTGCTGGCACTGGAACCTGGCGCCGACGAGGCCGGGTTCGAGCTGCGCCTGCGCTTCGACGACGACGACGAACGCGAAGAGAGTTTTCACGGCCGCTTCGCACCGCGCGACCACGACAGCACTTGGCAGTTGCGCCTGGTAGGGGACGATACCGTCCGCAGCATCGACATCGAAGTCACTGCGCTTGGCGCAGCCAGCGAGCTGGCATTGCTTGATCCGGCTGTCGCCGACGGCGACGGCACGACGCGCACAAGTCTGGCGCTCTGGCTGCGCGCAACGGCGGATTACATTCTGCTTGCGGCCAGCCGCCGCTGGCGCGCGCGCCTGAGCAAGTGGTTCCTGGATCGCATCTGGCTGCGCATGAACCTGACCGGCCGGCGCGTGGTTATCTTGATTCTCGCCTATGAAGTAGTTGGTCTGGCTTTGCTGACCGCGTGGTTGATCTGGGAACGGCTAATGGGCTGAACGGCGGGGCTGAACGCCCTACTCGACGCCCTGGCTGGCCAGGTAAGCCGCCTTCATCGTGCCGGTGCCGTGCTGCCAGGCCGAGGTGGTAGCCACGCTGCGCGAGAACAAGGGCAGGATGCTCGCGAATCCGCTGGCCGAGATGTGGCGCCATGCGCTACATACGCGCGAGTTCGGTAGTCACATCACCAACGTGCTGTGCTGTCTCCAGCTGGAGGCGCACGGCTACCAGGTCAGCGTCACCGAACTGATCGGCTGGGAACACTCGATGAAGAACGAACTGATCATCGCCCGCTACAAGGACCAGCCGCGGCGCGCGTCGGCCGAGCGCCTGAAGGAACTGCTCCAGACGCTCGGCCTGGAGGAACTGAGCAGCCCATATCACCCATTTTCCGGAGCAAGACAGAATGGGAAACCCCAGTGCCATCAAGCGCTGCTGGATCGCAGTGAACAAGCCGAGCGCAAGGTATTCCGTTCTGGCGATCGCCATCGTCTTCTTCTTTGTCGGCATCATTTTCTGGGGCGGTTTCAACACCGGCATGGAGATGACCAACACGCTGGAGTTCTGCACCACCGACCACGAGATGCGTGACAACGTGTATCAGGAGTACAAGCAGACCATCCACTACACCAACCGCACGGGCGTCCGTGCCATCTGCTCCGACTGCCATGTGCCGAAGGACTGGGTGCATAAGATCATTCGCAAATCCAAAGCAAGTTTCGAGATCTGGGGCAAGCTCACCGGCACCATCGACACGAAGGAAACATTCGAGGCCAGGCGTATGACGTTGGCAACTCACGAATGGGAGCGCATGAAGGATAGCGATTCGCGGGAATGTCGAAATTGCCACAGCTTCGAGGCCATGAGCGGCGACATTCAGAAGCAGACCGTGTACAAGAAGCACCTGGCGGCGAAGGAGGAGGCGAAGACCTGTATCGACTGCCACAAAGGCATCGCCCACAAGCTGCCAAGGAGCACCACGACCCCAACGAGGACGAGTGATCTGACGGCGGCCGGCAAGGCACTACTCCTCGCAGTCGCCTGCCCGCACCCGGGGATCCGAGAGCGGCCAAGCAGGGCTTCATTCTTCTCTTCTACCTCGCCCTGCTGACGGCTGTCATTGCCGTGGCGGTCCCGCTACGCCAGCCGACATCCAGGTTGGCGGACAGCACGCCGGTGCAGACGATCGACAGCCCAGCGACGGCCCTGCCGCCGCTGCTTGACCAGTAACGCGACGGCTGGGTCTGGACGCCAACAGGCTGGTCAATTTTCTGTGCGCGTCAACACAACCATCGAAGCCCGCCAGGCTCATGCCATGCAAGAGGCGGACTGCTTTGCAAGGCCTTGTCCAGACAATCCGGGCCGGCACAAAGTGCTTTATACCTTTCGAGAATATCTGTCTTGTCCAAGTACTCTCGCTGCGTGTAATACGCAAAATGGGCAACCACACACTCCCCGAAGAAGTGGTTTGGCTTTCCGAGTTGAGTGGGTTTGGTCACGCTCAGGAATTCTTCTTCATCTTCGCCGTAGGGGACATTGCCGCCGAATTTCTTAAACTCCGAGCCTAACCAGCTTATGCAGTTGATGCTGAAGCGATTGATTGCGATAGGCCTACTGGTGAACTTGAAGTGGTCTATCTTGTTTTCGGATACGGCGCTCAGGAACAGATTGTGAATGCTCTCAGCAAAGCCCGGATTCCTCCAGGCCAGTGGATCCAGACAGTTGGCTGTCAATCTGGCATCGAGTCTTATCTTCCCCAGAACTTGGAAGATGTAGGAAAACAGTGCATTGTTGATGACTATTGGCGAGACGAGGAAGGGATCTTCGTGCGTGGCTCGATACTGAGCAAGTCGCTCGATGGCGCCAGGTTCAAGATAGCAAATATCATCATCCAGACGGATATACAGGGTGTCGGAAGCTATGCAGTCTTTGAAGAACTGGCCGATAGTCTTGTTTCCGTCCGGCTGATGTTCTCTGGGCAAAGCCAGTGAGATTCGGTTGTCTATCCGAGGCAGTCCATCCAGATATCGAAGATCATCTTCGTTCCTGGTATTGACCCAGATTCTCAGTTCATCCCATCCCGGCTGTTTCAATATCTGGGGAACTAGGACATCCATGTATCTCTTGCGGCCGGCCGGTATGACCAGTTGAACCTTGTAGCGAGGAGATTCATCTGTGCGGATTTCTGCTTGATCGTCGGCTTCCGAAGAACTCATTTTTTGCACTCTACTCAATCGACAAGATGAAATGTCTTCATATGGCATGGCATGCCTGGCAGCCGCCTACTCGACGCCCTGGCTGGCCAGGTATTCCTCGTAATTGCCACGATAGTCCACGATGCTGCCGTCGATCTTGATGTCGACGATGCGGGTGGCCAGGGAAGACACGAACTCCCGGTCGTGGGAGACGAAGATCAGCGTCCCCTTGTACTTTTCCAGGGCGGTGTTGAGGGATTCGATGGACTCCATGTCCAGGTGGTTGGTCGGCTCGTCCATGAGCAGGACGTTATTGCGCAGCAGAATCAGCTTGCCGAACAGCATGCGGCCCTGCTCGCCGCCGGAGATGACCTTCACCGACTTCTTCACCTCGTCTCCGGAGAACAACAGCCGCCCGAGGGTGCCGCGCATCAGGGTCTCCACGTCGCCGCCGTCGTAACCGCCGGCGCGCACCCATTGCTGCATCCAGTCGGTGAGGCTCTCGCCAGCAGCGAAGTCGGCTGCGTGATCCTGGGCGAAGTATCCGGGCCGCGCCTTCTCCGCCCACTTGAGCTTGCCGTGCTGCGGGGACAGGCCTCCGATGGCTTCGCCGGCCAGCAGGCGCAACAGGGTGGTCTTGCCAACACCGTTCTCGCCGATGATCGCGACCTTGTCACCCGCTTCGATGGTGGTCGAGAAGCCCCTGATGACCGGCTGCTTCGGGTCGTAGCCGAAGACAAGCTTCTCCACTTCGACGGCGTGGCGGTGCAGCTTCTCCTTCTCGTCGTAGTCGAAGCCGATCCACGGGTATTGGCGGGACGAGGGCTTCATGTCCTCGATCTTGATCTTCTCGATCAGCTTGGCGCGCGAGGTCGCCTGGCGGGCCTTGGATTTGTTGGCCGAGAAGCGGCGCACGAAGCCCTGCAGCTCGGCCACCCGCTCCTTGGCCTTGGCATTGGCCGCCGACAGCGTGGCACGGGCCTGGGTCGAGGCCTCCATAAAGTCGTCGTAATTGCCCGGATAGACGGTGATCTTGCCGTAGTCCAGGTCCGCCATGTGAGTACAGACCTGGTTGAGGAAGTGGCGGTCGTGGGAGATGATGATCATCGTGCTGTCGCGATCGTTGATCACGTCTTCCAGCCAGCGGATGGTGTTGATGTCCAGATTGTTGGTCGGCTCGTCGAGCAGCAGGATGTCCGGGTTGGCGAACAGGGCCTGGGCCAGCAGCACGCGCAGCTTCCANNCCCGGCGCGACTTCGCGCATCGGGCCATTGTGCTTGTCGCTCGGAATGCCGACGCCGAGCAGCAGTTCGCCCGCCCGCGCCTCGGCCGTGTAGCCGTCGTACTCGGCGAAGTGGTGTTCCAGTTCGGCCGCGTGCATGTACTCGTCTTCCGTCGCCTCAGGGTTGGCGTAGATGGCGTCCTTCTCCTGCATGCAGGCCCACATCTTCTCGTGGCCCATCAGGACTACGTCGAGCACGCGCTGGTCCTCGAAGGCGAACTGGTCCTGGCGCA
>PMIF01000205.1:17820-19247 GCA_003157035.1 Rhodocyclaceae bacterium | reverse complement strand
GTCATCAAGGTCATCTGGGGCAGCTACTGGGATCCACTGCTGGCGCAGGACAAGCACGGCCTGCTCCGGAAGCGCATGATGGAATGCGTCGACGGCGACTACCAGACCTTCAAGTCAAAGGACGGCGCCCATGTGCGCGAGCACTTTTTCAACACACCCGAGCTCAAGGCGATGGTGGCAAGCTGGTCTGACGATGATGTTTGGCGTCTGAACCGCGGCGGTCACGATCCGCACAAGGTCTATGCCGCTTACCAGGCGGCAGTCAATCACCGGGGTCAGCCCACCGTGATACTGGCCAAGACCATCAAAGGCTACGGCATGGGCGAGTCGGGCGAGGCACAGAACATCACCCACCAGCAGAAGAAGATGGGCACCGTGTCGATCAAGGCGTTCCGCGACCGTTTCAAGCTGCCCGTCGACGACGCGGATCTCGAGACGCTACCCTACGTCAAGTTCGAGCCCAACTCTCCGGCACTCAAGTACATGCGCGAGCGACGCCAGAGCCTGGGCGGCTACCTGCCGGCGCGGCGGCGCCGTGTCGAGCCTCTGCCGGTGCCCGCGCTATCCGCGTTCGAAGCGCTGCTCAAGGCCTCCGGCGAAGGCCGCGAAATCTCGACCACCATGGCCTTCGTGCGCGTGCTTGGCATCCTCTTGCGCGACAAGACGCTGGGCAAGCGGATCGTGCCAATCGTGCCGGATGAATCCCGTACCTTCGGCATGGAAGGGCTGTTCCGCCAGATCGGCATCTGGAACCAGCAGGGCCAGGGCTACGTGCCGCAGGACGCCGACCAACTGATGTTCTACAAGGAGTCGAAGGACGGCCAGATCCTCCAGGAAGGCATCAACGAAGCCGGCGCCATGGCCGACTGGATCGCTGCCGCGACGGCGTACTCGACGCACGGCGTGCAGATGATTCCCGTCTACATCTTCTATTCGATGTTCGGCCTGCAGCGCACCGGCGATCTCGCCTGGGCCGCCGGTGACTGCCGTTCGCGTGGCTTCCTGGTCGGCGGCACCGCCGGCCGCACGACGCTGAACGGCGAAGGCCTGCAGCACGAGGATGGTCACAGCCACATCATGTCGGCCAGCATCCCCAACTGCATCTCCTACGATCCGACCTTCGCTTACGAAGTCGCCGTGATCGTGCAAGACGGCCTGCGCCGCATGGTCGCCGAACAGGAAGACGTGTTCTATTACCTGACGGTAATGAACGAGAACTACGAGCACCCGGAAATGCCCGCCGGAGCCGAGGCCGACATCCTCAAGGGCATGTACCTGTTCAAGAAGGGTACCGCGTCGAACGCACCGCGCGTGCAACTGCTCGGCTCGGGCACCATCTTCCGCGAAGCCATCGCCGCTGCGGAACTGCTGAAGAACGACTGGGGCGTCGACGCCGATCTCTGGTCCTGCCCGTCCTTCACCGAACT
>PMIF01000205.1:0-17788 GCA_003157035.1 Rhodocyclaceae bacterium | reverse complement strand
CGGCGCTACACCGTGCTCGGCACCGACGGCTTCGGCCGCTCGGACACGCGCGAGAAGCTGCGTCACTTCTTTGAGGTCGACCGCTACTGGATCACCGTCGCGGCACTGCGCTCGCTCGCCGACGACGGCCAACTCGCTGTCGCCAAGGTCAGCGAGGCGCTTGAGAAGTACCGCCTCGACAGCGACAAACCGAACCCGGTGGGAGTCTGATCATGGCCACGGCGACAGAAGTGAGAGTCCCCGATATTGGCGACTACAAGGATGTGCCGGTCATCGAAGTACTGGTCAAGCCCGGCGATACGGTCAAGGCCGAGGATTCGCTGATCACGCTCGAATCCGACAAGGCGACCATGGATGTGCCTTCGCCCGCGGCCGGCGTGGTGAAGGAGGTCAAGCTCAAGGTCGGCGACAAGGTGGCCGAAGGCGCGCTGGTACTGATTCTCGAGGTTTCGGCAGCCGCTCCCACAGCTGCCGAACAACCGCCGGTGCCTGCTGTCCCCAGCGCACCGCCGCCTTCTCCCACTGCGTCTCCCGCCGTGTCTCCGGCGGCCATGCCAGCCGCCGAAGGTGACGTCTGCGAGCTACGTCCGACCGAGGCCGAACCAATCAGCGCCCCGGCCGCCATCCGCATGCCGACCCCGGCCGAATTCCTCGCCACGGAAGGTGGCATCAAGGCTCACGCCAGCCCATCGGTACGCCGCTTCGCCCGCGAACTCGGCGTCGATCTGGCCCGCCTCAAGGGCAGCGGCCCCAAGGGTCGCATCACGCAGGAGGATGTGCAGGCCTTCGTCAAGGCCGCGCTTGCCGGCGGTCCCGTAGCGGCTGCCGCGGCACCTGCTGCCGGGGGATTGAATCTGCTGCCCTGGCCGCAAGTCGACTTCGCCAAGTTCGGCCCCATCGAAGTGAAGCCGTTGTCGCGGATCAAGAAGATCTCCGGGCCCAACCTGGCGCGCAACTGGGTGATGATCCCCGCCGTCACTTATCACGAGGATGCCGACATCACCGAACTGGAGGCGCTGCGCGTCCAGCTCAACAAGGAAAACGACAAAGCCGGCATCAAGGTCACCATGCTTGCCTTCATCATCAAGGCGGTCGTGGCCGCGTTGAAGAAGTACCCCGACCTCAACAGTTCGCTCGACGCAGACAGCCAGGTGTTCAAGAACTACTGGCACATCGGCTTCGCCGCTGATACACCCAACGGCCTGATGGTGCCGGTGTTGAAGGATGCCGACAAGAAGGGCGTTCTCGCCATCGCCAGCGAAACCACTGAACTCGCCAGGAAGGCACGTGAAGGCAAGCTCTCGCCCGCCGAGATGCAGGGCGCCACGTTCACCATCTCCTCGGTCGGCGGCATCGGTGGCACGGCTTTCTCGCCCATCGTCAATGCCCCGGAAGTCGCCATCCTCGGCGTCTCCAAGTCGACCATGAAGCCAGTCTGGGACGGCAAGGCCTTCGTGCCGCGGCTGATCTTGCCGCTGTCGTTGTCGGCTGACCACCGGGTCGTCGACGGTGCGCTGGCGACACGTTTCAATGCCTTCCTGGCGCAGCTGCTGGCCGATTTCCGCAGAGCCGTGCTATGACCACGATCACTGTCGTCAAGAAGAACGGCGAGGTCGCAATCGCTGCGGATTCCATGACCACGTTCGGTGACACCCGACTGGGCCGCCATTACAAGGGCGAGCACGACAAGATCCTCACCATCGACGGCTCCTGGATCGGCATTTGCGGCAGCTCGGCGCACCATCTGGTGCTGGTTTCGGCCATCGCCCGCCTGCCCGCGGTCAATTTCGGCTCGCGCATGGAAGTCTATGAGACCTTCCGGCAATTGCACCCCGTGCTCAAGGAGCACGCCTACCTCAACCCGAAAGAGGACGAAGACGACCCCTACGAGTCGTCGCAGATCACCGCTCTGATCGCCAACAACACTGGCATTTACGGCGTCTACAGCCTGCGCGAGGTGTTCGAGTTCGACCGCTTCTGGAGCATTGGCTCGGGACGCAATTTCGCGCTCGGCGCCATGCACGCCGCCTTCCAGGGTACCCGCTCGGCCGCCAAGATCGCCGAGATCGGCGTCGCCGGCGGCATCGAGTTCGACACTGCCTCAGGGCCGCCGATCGTGGTCAACACCGTCCAATTGAGAGGAGACCTGGCATGAGCATCGAGGTCAAGGTTCCCGACATCGGCGACTTCAAGGACGTGCCGGTCATCGAAATACTCGTCAAGCCCGGCGATACGGTCAAGGCCGAGGATTCCCTGATAACGCTCGAATCCGACAAGGCAACGATGGACGTACCCTCGCCCGCCGCCGGCGTGGTCAAGGAAATCAAACTCAAGCCTGGCGACAAGGTGTCGCAAGGCTCGCTAATCCTCACCCTGGAGGCCGTGGCGACTGCGGCCACAAGCGACGCCGCGGCCAAACCGGCGCCGGCCACTCCGGCGGCAGCGACTCCGACACCAGCATCCGGTGCCGCCGATAGCGAATGTGCAATGCTGGTGCTCGGCGCCGGCCCGGGTGGCTACTCGGCCGCCTTCCGCGCTGCCGACCTCGGCATGGACACAGTGATCGTCGAGCGCTATGCGACACTGGGCGGCGTCTGCCTCAACGTCGGCTGCATTCCATCCAAAGCACTTCTGCACGTTGCCGCCGTGATCGAGGAAGCCGGCCACGGCGCCGACTTCGGTGTCGAATTCGCGCCGGCCAAAATCGATATCGACAAACTGCGCGCCTACAAGACCAAGGTCGTCGCCAAGCTCACCACCGGCCTGGCCGGTATGGCCAAGGGCCGCCGCGTGCGCGTGGTGCGCGGCGTCGGCCACTTCCTCGACGCCAACCGTATCGAGATTGAAGTGACCAGCGGCGACGGCCAGGAGAAGACCGGCGCCAAGCAGGTCATCCGCTTCAAGCAGTGCATCATCGCCGCCGGCTCGCAGGCAGTGCATCTGCCCTTCCTGCCCGAGGATCCGCGCATCGTCGATTCGACCGGGGCGCTCGAGTTGCGCGCAGTGCCCAAGCGCATGCTGGTCATCGGCGGCGGCATCATCGGCCTCGAAATGGCCACCGTCTATTCGGTGCTCGGCGCCGGAATCGATGTCGTCGAAATGCTCGACGGCCTGATGCAGGGTCCGGATCGCGACCTGGTCAAAGTCTGGGAAAAGCAGAATGCGCAACGCTTCGCCAGCGTTATGCTGAAAACGAAGGTGACGGCTTGCGCGGCCAGGGATGACGGACTTTGGGTGACGTTCGAAGGTGGAGAGGCGCCGGCCGTAGCGCAGCGCTACGACCTGATCCTGCAAGCGACCGGGCGCAGCCCGAACGGCCGCAAGATCGGCGCCGATGCGGCCGGTGTTGCGGTCGACGAGCGCGGCTTCATCCCGGTCGATAGCCAGATGCGCACCAGTGCTGGGCACATTTTCGCCATCGGCGATGTCGTTGGCCAACCGATGCTCGCCCACAAGGCCGTGCACGAGGGTCACGTCGCCGCCGAAGCCGCAGCCGGGCAGAAGAGCCACTTCGATGCGCTGGTCATTCCGGGGGTTGCCTACACCCATCCCGAGGTGGCGTGGGTCGGCCTCGGCGAGGATGAGGCGAAGAAGCTGGAGCGCAAGGTCGAAGCGGCGAAGTTCCCCTGGGCCGCTTCGGGACGGGCCATCGCCAATGGTGCCGAGTATGGCTTCACCAAGCTGATCTTTGATGCCGAGACCCGGCGCATCGTCGGCGGTGGCATCGTCGGCCCTGGCGCTGGCGACATGATCGGCGAGATTGCCTTGGCCATCGAGATGGGCTGCGACGCCGAGGACATTGGCAAGACCATCCACCCGCACCCGACACTGGGCGAAACCATCGGTTTGGCCGCGGAAGTCGCGCACGGCAGTTGCACCGACCTGCCGGCAGCACGCAGGAAATAGCCCAAGAAGCGGTCGCTTCATGCTATTTTTCTATCTTGCCGGGCGCAGGTGCCCAGAGCAGGATGAGATCAATGCTGAACTGGCTGAGTTCGAAACTAGGAAAGACGCGGGGCGAGCAGCATCCCCTCGGCTCAGTGGCTGCCATTCGGCATTTCCTCGAGCAGCTGCGTGGACAAGATCCCGTCGATATCGTCGGCGAGATCGGCAGTTGGCTGGGCGACGATGGTCGGCTGGCGGCCGAGCTGCCTCCGGCCGACAGCCGGCGCGCCATTCGGGCGCTCGACGAATTCGCCCAGACGGCGCTTGACGAACTATGGGCCAAGCTGTTCACCAACCCCGACGAGGAGGTTGCGGAAGCGCCGCGCATGGCCCTCGCCACCTACTATGGTCACGCCGCTGCCGCCTATCGGATGGCGGTTGCCCATTTCCCGCCCGGCCCGACCATCAACCCCCGCGAGCGCGGCGAGCTGTGCCTCTTCATGGGCCGCGCGTTGTGCATGTTGTCGCAGCGCAATCGACTCAATCGCTTCCGTTACCGTATCGGCGGCACCGACCACTGGTCGGCAGTTCATGAGCTCTACCGTACCGCGAGAACCCGCAATGCGTTGGCGGTTGGTTTTTCGCTGTACGACCAATCCCCGCCGACGACCGTCGAGGGCGAATATCTCCATGGGCTGATGTTTGAAGTGGCGCCGCTGGACAACATGGCGCCCCGGCAGATGGAAATTGTTGAACGCTATCTGCGCCAGGTGGCGGAAGACTTGCTGATCCGCGATTCCGCCAGTGAACAGGCACCCTTTATCGTCGACTTTCACACCGGTTTGCCACCTCGTCGCTGGCATCCAGGCCTGGCAACGCCGAACGAGGGCTTCTTTTTCGGCCCGGGCGAAGCCTGGCAAGGAATGTTGAGCGTGCTCAATTTGTTGCAACAGGAAGTCGCTCCCGGCTGGCTGGCATCGATTCCCATCAACCGCCAAACGCAGGCGGAAACCCTGTTGCTGTTACGCGACCACTGGTCGCCGCAACCACCGCAACGACAGGCCCCGCGCTCGCCGGAAGATGGCGCCTTGCTGGTTGTCCAGGGCTTTGGCCAGGTGCGACGCATGGTTGCCGTGTCTGCCTATGTCCGTTCAGGTCGCAAGCTCGGAACCACGTCGGCCTACAGCGAGCGCACACGCATACAACAAGACTACTTCGGCTCGGTCGCCGACACTGCGCTCCTGGTAGGCAAGGCGTCCGATCAGACCGAGAACCTGACGCCCATCGAACTGATCCGCAAGCTCGAGGAAGGTACCGGCAAAGATACCATCGACCACTGGCTGCTCGCCGATTCCAGCAGCACCGGCATCGGCGCCATTGCACCGTTGCATCGCTCCTGGCTCCATGTCGGAGCCTTGATCGGTTACCGTCGCGAGAACGCGGTCTATTGGCAGGTTGCGGTAGTCCGTCGTCTTGGCCGCAACCCCGAAGGCAAGCGCCTGGTCGGCATTCAGTTGCTGGCGGGCATTCCCCAGCCAGCGCATGTCAAGGCGGTCAGCAATGCCGAGGTTGCTCACAGCAAGCTCGATGGCTCGACGCTGTCCGAATTCGACGACGCCATCCTGTTGTCGACCGATGCCGGCACGCTGCTGGTCGAACCGAGCCATGTGGTCGGTGATTTGGTCATGATTGCCGGCGAAAAGATCCGCCTGGTGGTCAAGCTCGCCGAACGTATCGACGGCACGGGCGAATTCAAGCTGTTCCGCTACGAACCGGCGTGAACGGTCGTCGAGCCGCTGCGGCATTGCTCAGAATCGGCCAACACGCAGGGAGAGCCAAACCATGAATCAAGATGACCTCAAACGGGCGGTCGCCCGTGCCGCCCGCGACCATGTCGCTGCCACCATTCCTGCCGGCGCCGTCATCGGCGTTGGCACCGGCTCGACAGCCAATTTTTTTATCGACGAGCTGGCCACCATCAGGGAGCGCATCGGCGCCGCGGTCGCCAGTTCGGAAGCAACGAGGAAGCGCCTCGAGAGCCACGGCATTCGCGTGCTCGACCTCAATGAGGTCACCGAATTGCCGGTCTATGTCGACGGTGCCGACGAAATCGACGCCGGCCTGGCGATGATCAAAGGCGGCGGCGGCGCCTTGACGCGCGAGAAGATCGTCGCTGCGGTGGCCAGCACCTTCGTCTGCGTCTGCGATCAGAGCAAGCTGGTCGACACGCTGGGCAAATTTCCCTTGCCGGTGGAAGTGATTCCCATGGCCCGCGCCCAGGTGGCGCGACAGCTGGCGGCGCTTGGCGGCCAGCCGCGGCTACGGGACAATTTCATCACCGACAACGGCAACATCATTGTCGACGTGCATGGCTTGCACATCGACGATCCGGTGGCACTGGAAGAACGGATCAACCAGATGGTCGGCGTCGTCACCAACGGACTGTTCGCCCGCCGCGGTGCCGATCTCCTTCTGCTGGCGACGCCTGACGGCGTCAAGATCCTTCGCCGCGGCGCCTAGCAGGCGCCACGCTGCGCATTCTCAAGCCTGGGGCGGCACGTAGCCCGAAACACCTTCTGCACCATCGCCGAAGAAATGCTTCTGCACCTGTTCGGCCAGATACTGGCGGGCACGCGGATCAGCCAGGTTGAGGCGATTCTCGTTGATCAGCATCGTCTGGTGACGGATCCACTGCTGCCAGGCTTCCTTCGAGACGTTGTCGAAAATGCGCTTGCCGAGTTCGCCGGGCATCGGCGCGAAGTCCATGCCTTCGGCCTCGCAGCCAAGCTTGACGCATTTCACCATGCGAGTCATGGGGTAATTCTCCGTGTGCAAAAATGTGATTGTAGCGGGCTTAGGGCCTAAAGCGCCTTGACGAACACCTTGGAACGGCGCTGGAAATTGTAGAGGTCGCGCTTGGCGGCCGGCAGGGCATCGACGCCGCGCTCGACGAAGCCGCGTTCGACGAACCAGTGGGCCGTACGCGTGGTCAGCACGAACAAGCGCTTGAGCTTCATCTTGCGTGCCCGCTCCTCGATGTGCCGGCGCAATTGATCGCCGTAGCCGGCGCGCTGGTAGTCGGCCATCACCGCCAGGCAAGCCAGTTCCGCCGCCTTGTCGCCGCTGAAAGGATAAAGGGCGGCGCAACCAACGATGACGCCGTCGTGTTCGAGCAGCGAGAAACGCGTGATCTCCATTTCCAACCGCTCGCGACCGCGCCGCACCAGGGTGCCGTCCGCTTCCAGCGGTGCGATCAAGGCCAGGATGGCGCCGACATCCTCGTGCGTCGCTTCGCGCAGGCGAGCCAATGGTGCCGCCGTCAACACCGTGCCAATGCCCTCGCGAGTGAAAAATTCCATCAGCATCGCGCCATCGGTACGCCGATCGAGAAAATGGACGCGACCGACGCCCGCGCGGCAGGCACGCAGGGCGCCAGGCAACACGCGCGCCGCGTCCGTCGATTGCTGCACCTTGCGCTTGAGCAGTTGCTCGGCCTCGTCGCCCGAGATGGCATCGATCAAGTCGCCGGCCTTGTCCACCAGGCCTGGTGCGTCGCAGAGATAAATCAGCTTGTCGGCCTGGACGGCCACCGCCACGGCTTCGGCAACCTCTTCCCAGGCGAGGTTGAAAATCTCTCCGGTGGGCGAAGCGCCAATCGGCGTGATGAGAACGACGTTCTCCTGGTCCAGGTCGGCGCGGATTTCTTCGGCGATGATCTTGCGCACTGCACCGGTGAACAGAAAGTCGACGCCGTCAACGACCCCGACCGGCTTGGCGGTAATGAAATTGCCCCCGGTGACGCGCAGGAAGCCGCCGGCCATCGGCGTGTTGGGCAGCCCCTGGGACAGCAGCGCCTCAATCTCGATGCGCGACACGCCCATGGCGCGCTTGACGCATGCCAGCGTTTCAGCGTCCGTGACCCTCAAGCCGTTGTGGAATCGCGGCGTCAGGCCGCGGGCCTGCATCTCGGCGTCGATCTGCGGCCGCGCGCCGTGCACCAGCACCAGATGGATGCCCATGCTGTCGAGCAGCGCGATGTCGTGGATCAGCTTTTGCGCCGCATCGGACTCCAGCACCTCGCCACCAAAGGCGATGACGAAGGTCTTGCCGCGGAAAGCATGAATGTAGGGGGCCGCCTGGCGTACCCAGGCGACCAGCCGGGTGTCGGTCTGCTGCGTCGGTTTCGTCTCGCTCGAAGTCATGGCCGGATCGTTAATGACAATCCGCCAATCATACCTATTTCTTCTTCAAGGCCGCTTCCAGTCGCTCGCAAACCGTCTTCATGATCTTCACCCGGGCGTAGTTCTTGTCGTTGGCCTCGACCAGCGTCCACGGCGCGTTGCCGGTGCTGGTGCGGTCGACCATGTCGCAGATAGCGCGGTGATAGGCGTCCCACTTCTTGCGGTTGCGCCAGTCTTCCTCGGTGATCTTGAAACGCTTGAACTCGATCTTCTCGCGCTCCTTGAAGCGCTTGAGCTGCTCTTCGCGGCTGATTTGCAGCCAGAACTTGATGACGATGGCACCGGCCTTGGCCAGTTCNNAAGCCCTCGACGCGCTCGACCAACACCCGGCCATACCACGAGCGATCGAAGATGGCCACCCGACCCTGGCGCGGAATGTGCCGCCAGAAGCGCCACAAGTAGGGCTGGGCGCGCTCCTCTTCGGTCGGCGCTGCGATGGGCACGATCTGGTACTGACGGGCGTCCATCGAGGCACCGATGCGGCGGATGCTGCCGCCCTTGCCTGCAGCGTCGGAGCCCTCGAAGACGCAGACCAGCGAGCGCTGCTGGAAGCGCGGATGGCGGATCAGTTCCGAGAGTTTGCCCTGCCACTTCGCCAATTCATTCTCGTAGGCTTTCTTGGTCAGCTTCTGTGTCAGATCGAGTGCGGAGAGCACATCGCGGCCATCGATGTTCGGCGGCACCGGCGGCGCCACCGGCGTCACATCCTTGGTCTTGCCGGCCAGCTTCTTCTTCAGCGAATCAAGAATGATCTGGCCGACGGTCAGCGAGCGGTAGCGGTCATCCGCACCTTCGACGATGATCCACGGTGCCCACGGCGTGTTGGTCATGCGCAGCACGTGACCGGCGACATCCTGCAGTTGGTCATAGGTTTTCAGCCGATCCCAGTTCCACTTGGTAACCCGCCAGGCTGTCTGCGGATTCTTCTCCAGTTCCTTGAGGCGCTTCCTCTGGCCGTCCTTGGTCAGGTGGAACCAGAACTTGAGCACCAGGGCACCCTCGTTGACCAGCATCGCTTCGAAGCGATTGATCTGGTCGATGCGCTGGTCAAGGGCAAACTTGGAGAGCGTTTCCTCGATGGAATCATGAATCGGATCGGAGTACCACGAGCCGGCGAAGATGCCGATGCGACCCTTCGGCGGTAGTGCGCGCCAGTAGCGCCACATGGCCGGCCGCGTGCGCTCCTCGTCGGTCGGCGTCGAAAAGGCCAGTGTCGAGATGAAGCGTGGATCCATCCACTCGTAGAGCACATTGATGGTCTCGCCCTTGCCGGCCCCGTCCTGGCCGCTGATCAACACCACGACCGGAATCTTGCCTTGCTCCTTGAGGTCGTACTGGGCGTCGAGCAGCGCCGAGCGCAATACGGGCACCGCCTTGCGATACGTTTCCTTGTCGATCCGATGACCCAGTTCCGCCGATTCGAACATCGCAGTCTCCCTTCAGAAGTCCCCCCACAGCGCCATCATCGCCGCCAACGCGGCAATGCCCGCCGTTTCGGTACGCAACACGCGCGGGCCCAGGCTGACGGCAGAAAAGCCGGCCAACCGGGCGGCGGCCAATTCCGTCTCTTCGAAACCACCCTCCGGCCCGACCAAAAACATCACCGGCCCAGCCGGTTTCGGCAGATCCGCCAGTCGCTCACCGGCTGCCGGCGCCAGCACCAATCGGATGGCATTCTGCGCCGCGGCCTGACCTAGGAATTGAGGCAGATCAAGTAGCGGAGACACCACTGGCACGCGGTTACGCCGGCATTGCTCGCAAGCGGCAATCGCCACCGCCTGCCAGTGGGCGACGCGCCGCTCCATGCGTTCGCCGGAAAGGCGGATCACGCTGCGCCGGGCGGCAACCGGCTGGATCGCGGCAACGCCCAGCTCAACGGCCTTTTGCACGATCCAGTCCATTTTGTCGGCGGCGGCCAAGCCTTGGACGAGGGTGAGCGCGATTGGCGGCTCGCGCTCCGTCTCGTCGAAACTTTCGAGCGCGACGGTCACCGTCTTGCCGACGCGAGCCAGTCGCCCGGTCCACTCGCCACCGCGACCGTCGAAGAGGACGATGGCGTCGCCCTGCCCCATGCGCAACACCTTCGCCGCATGGTGCGCCGCCTCGGCTGGCAGCTCGACCGTGGCTCCCGGCGCAAGCGGAAAGGGGCAGTAGAAGCGCGGTATCATGACCGCATTATTTCACAGCCCACCAACGGAGACACTCATGGCCAGCATGCAACCCCCGGTCTGCGACTTCGGCTGGCAGGCCATCGACTTTGATCTGCCCGGCGTTGACGGCAAGCGCTATAGCCTCGCCTCGGCGTGCGGACCAAAAGGTCTGCTGCTGATGTTCATCTGCAATCACTGTCCCTACGTCAAGGCCGTGCTCGACCGCATCGTCCGCGACGCTGCGGAACTGAAAACGCTCGGCATCGGCAGCATCGCTGTCATGAGCAACGACCCGACCGATTACCCGGAAGACTCCTGGGACAACATGGTGCTGCTGGCGCAGCGGATGAACTTCCCCTTCCCCTACGTCATCGACGAGACGCAGGAAATTGCCCGCGCCTACAACGCCGTGTGCACGCCGGATTTCTTCGGCTTTAACAGCAACCTGAAACTGCAATACCGTGGCCGGCTCGATGAGTCGCGCAAGGATACGGCGCCGGCAGGCGTGCGCCGCGACCTGTTCGAGGCGATGAAGCAGGTCGCCGCCACCGGCGTCGGCCCGCAGGAGCAGATCGCCTCGATCGGCTGCTCGATCAAGTGGCGGAACGGGTAGGAGCGGCGGCAGCCGCAAATCATGCGCGCAATTGGTCAGTAGTTATGTTGTGCCTGGCGGCACAACCTGCTCACTTGCCACAGTCATAGCGCTGATCTCCACACGCTTTGACGTGGGATAGTCCGGGGTGGACGAACGAACACTCCCGAACGGTCTACCAGAGTTGGCCAATCAATGCGGTCAGGCCAAACATCAACTGCCAGTCCGGCGTCGCTTTGTTGAGCCCCTCAGCCATGGCGATGTCCAGCACTAGCCGCTTGCTGACGTTGTAGGTCGCCCCGAACATGAGTTGTGCTGTGGATGCCGTGCCAGCGCGACGCGAGCCACTCGGCTCGACGAAGATANNCCGACACCCCAGACGCCCAGGCGGGTCGCGCCAAGGTTGGCGTCTACGTGGTAACTTCCTGCGAAGTCCGAGCTGAAGATGCCTGTCACGATGGCGTCGCTCTTGCCGCTGCCGATCGTGTCCTTCGCGGTCGGTGACTTGAAACCGGCCGCGATGCCCCAAGCGGTACCCTCATCGGCAGTGGCAATGCGGTTCTTGAGCAAGAATGTGGTATCACCAACGCCGGTATACGCGGCACCGCTCTGATCGACACGTCGAACCTGCAGTTCGCCGCCCAACACCACTCCCCACCTGTCGTTGAACGCGACTTTGGCCGCGTAGGGAATGCTGTCGCGTCGCTTGTCGCCTCCACCGCTGGCACGCAGCGCGCCAAGTTCCATGTCCAGCCAGCCTGGTGTGGGCAATGCGGCGGGGCTCGATACCGAGGGACGGTATGGCGTCGCAGCAGGTTCATTGTCTCCCGCTCTGGCCGCAGTCTCGCCAAGCATTGCCGCGACTATGATAACCAGACACCCACACCGTGTGCTCTTCATATCCTGTTCCTCAGCAACGAAACTCATGCAGGATCGTATCGAAGTGATCGCCTCCCGTGACATACCGACCTAGCGCTGTCGGGCGACGGATGTGATCGCCGAGGTACAGCTTTGCGGCGTACTCCGAAAACGCTTTGGTAATGATCGGGGCCACGGCCGCGTTGGCGGCATAGCCCGGGTTCCGGACGCACAGATCCGTCCACGGCGAGATAGCCACGTGGAATGCCGGTCGGGGACCACCTCGTGCTTGCTCGGCCAGGGCAACAGCGCGCACCAAGCCGCCGCCGGCAAGTCCGTACCGCAATATTGGGTCGTCGAGGTGTACCTGGTTGATCACGGCGACGGGTCCTTCTTGACCAGTTGCTTCAAAAAGGCAGCTTCGTTCCTCGTAGTGCGAGGGATCTTCTTCGGTCCCATGGAATCTACAAGGCGCACAAAGTCATCAAGAGAAAGCGCAGCGGAACGATCCTTATCCCCGCCGTCAATCTGCTCGCGCAGAATGAATAGGCCAGACCCCGCCAGGACCATCCGGAATTGATGGTCCTCGCTCCGCGAATTTAGCCGGGCGACAGCTGCTGTGGCACGAGTTGAGCGCATCGGTGGCTTTGACAACCTCCAGGAATCGACACTACGTCACGCGGAAAAGTTTGCTTCGATGGGATTCCATAAACGGCCAATGCGGCGGAGCCAACGATACACGTAGCCCCGGATTGATGCCGAGCTTATCTGCTGCCGAAATCTGTGGGGACAATTCAATCGCACTCCTCGATCGTTGGACGCCTCGGCAGAACCCTACTTACGCCTGCCATACGCCATACCCGGACTGACGCAAGTCAATCGCCAACTCCACCTCCATGTCGAGAGCCGCTTCGTAGCGCATCGGGTTGTAGATTTCGTAGAGTTCCGGCAACAAGCGCAATCCGAATTTCTTAACGTAGCGATTGGACTGAATTCCGGCCATGTGTTTGTCGAACCGCACGTCAGGATCTATTCCCGTCATGCCGACGTAAACGCACGGCTTTCCCAGGACATAGCCGGGGTTGCATTTCATGAAACGGCCTTCGTAAAGAACATCTCTTGAAAGTTCGATCACATAGACGTTGTAGTGGTCGCGGAATCCCATTGTTGCAACCAAAGTTGTGTGCGTTCAGGCTGATTCGGCAGTGTAAAGCGCCGCGGGGCCACCGGAACCCTGGTCGGCATCCTTCCAGACTATGATACCAACCCACCAGCGAGGACCGACAAATTCGCCAACGCTCCCACATCAGCGCCTTCTGGCTATCCGTGTAATAGATCCGCGGCCTCGGCTTCATTTGCAACACTCCTTCTGCTCTCGCAGTTTCTAGTGTGTTGCATCGACCGGTTGAATCCAAGTGCCGATTGCAGCCATTCATTTCTTCGGGAGCAAGACGAGGATATTCCCGAACGATTGCAGTCCGACCACCTCATCCAGTACCATGCCTGCATGGTCGAATAGCGCTGTCCATTCGCTTAGTGTGCGTTCGCGCCCGAGCGAACCCATGAACATCTGCATGTCGAACGACGCAGCAGCGACATCCGCACCAACTTCCGGCAGAACCATTTCCAAGAGAGCGATCCGCGCACCCGTCTGACCGCAAGCATTGGCAACATTACGCAGAATGGTGATGCAAGTTTCGTTGTCGAAGCCATGCAGTACGGCAGAGAGCAGGTAAATATCCTTTTCGCTTTGCGCCGAAGGGATCGTGGTCAAGGCGTCGCCGGCCTGAAAGCGCAGCCGTTCAATAGCGCTGGCGCTATGCTCTGCCCAGTATTGCTTAGCTTCGGCGATCACCTGGGGACGGTCAACCACGAGGGCCGTCAGTCTGGGGTGTCGTTTCAGAATGGCGAGTGACTTGGCGCCACGGGAACCGCCCACATCAATGATTCGTTCAAAGCGACCCCAGTCGAAATCAGTAGCGAAGCTATCGCCGGTCAGTGCCTCGACGCTATCCATCGCCGCCGAAAACAAAGCATCGAGATCGGCATGGTGGTCAAGGTAGTCGAACAAATCCTCCCCATGAGTAAGGCGAAAAGGTGGCACCCCTTCCCGTATACCTTGTTCCAGATGCTCGTACCAGGGGCGGCTCAAGGCCTCGGCGTTATGCATAAGGATCATTGCCCGCACGTTTTTTGGATTGTCGGAGCGCAGGAAGGCAGAGATTTTGTTGTTGCGGAATACATGAGCCGCCTTCTCCTCGAACACGCCTATAGCGGCCAGCAGACGCAGCAAACGTCCAGTGGCATCGGCCGTGGCCGCCACGCGAGTGGCAATTATGTTTGCATCGAGTTCCTCGTCTCCCAGCACGGTGGCGATATCCAGCCGCGCAGCGACATAGAGTGCCCGGGATTGCCAGAAGGCCGAACCGATCTGCATCAGCCTGAACGGCGGTGGCGTGAGCTTGTTCGGGAAGGCTTGCAGCCATGCGCCAAATCTCATGGCTATGGCGAAGCGACGTACAGCGCCAGCATTCAGTTGAAACGACATTGATCGTCCTCTCGCTATTTCCACGTGTTCGGCGTTAATCCCGCTGAGAACAGGTGCCCATTAAATGCGGCCAACCTGTCCAGAAATTCGGCATCCATCGGGCGACCTATCTGCTCTTCGAAGATGTCTTTCAGCAGTATTGGCGTCATCGCCAGACTGACGAATGCCAATCGCAAGATGTCAGGGTCGATGCCGGATCCGATCTGTCCTTGAGCCTTCAGGTCAGATACCTTGCGGGCACCCCGTGTCCGTCCGCGCTCCAGCAACTGTTGGATGAATCTGCGCCCCGGACCCTGGTTGAGTGCCAACACTTTAAGGATCAGCTTGGGAAACTCTGGCCGGGCAGTCATGGTGTCGTAATACAAGCGGAGGAAGTCGGTGAATCCTGTGACCGACGCCAGCATCCGGCCATCAAGTACATCAAGCATCGGATTCAGGGTCTCGCGGATCATCTCCTCGTAGAGCCCTTCCTTGTTGCCGAAGTAGTAACGAATCATCGAGGCGTTGGCCCCGGCTCGTTGCGCAATCAGCCGGGTGGTGACGCGGTGGTAGTCGTCAGCGAGAAAGCAATCCAGCGCTGCCCTTATAAGACGGTTTCTTACTGGCTCAGTCGTGTCGAGATTGCCCATGATCGGCTTCCCTGTGATTGATGCAAAACAGGTTAGCACTCACGGTGGCGAGGACTGCAATCGTTTCGTCAATCAAAATCGGGGGCGTGATTGAATGATCTCTTTTCGCCGAATGGCCGGTTTGGGCGATCGGCTCGGAGGGCCGCTCCTGGCCAGCAGGGTGAGGTCGCCGATGGCAGCTTCATGGGGCTCCGATTCGTGGACATGGAGTTTGGCGAAACGGCTGGATCGGAGAAAGCTGGAGGACGGCAATAATCTGAGTGCTGCGGCCACTGGGCGGCAAGCTCCGTCCTGTTGACGCTGCCGAGCGAGAGAGTTGTGTTGTGCCTCCCGGCACAACCTACCGGAGCTGGGGAAACAAGGATTGCCTACTTCCTCTTGACCACGATCGGTGCCTGTTCGACGATCAGGCGCGGCCCCTCGGTGCGCATGAACTCCAGGAATGCGGCCGTGATCGGCAACACCATCTTGTCGGCCCGGTGCACGATGTACCACTTGCGCAGCACCGGGGTGCCGGTGACATTGAGCTTGACGACACGACCAGCCGCCAACTCGAGGCCGATGGTGTGCTCCGAAATGAAGGTGATGCCCATGCCGGCCATCACCGCCTGCTTGACGGTCTCGTTACCGAGCAGCTCGATGGTGTCGGCCAGGACAACTTCGCGTTCGGCGAAGAAGCGCTCCATGGCGCCGCGCGTGCCCGAGCCGCTCTCCCGAATCAGAAAGGGCTGCGCGGCCAGTTCGGCCGGTTCGATGCTCCGCTTGCGCGCCAGCGGGTGGCCGGCGGCGGCGATGACCACGTGCGGCTGATCAGTCACCACCGAAGCGACGGTGGCGAAATCTTTCGGCGGCACCCCCATCATCGCCAGATCGATCTGGTTTTCCTCCAGCAGGCGGACGATGGTCTCGCGGTTATGCACGCGGAGCCTGAGATCGCTCTCCGGGAAAAGCTTCTTGAAGGCCACCAGGAGGCGCGGCGCGAAATACTTGGCGGTCGACACGACACCGAGGATCAGCCGGCCGCCCTTGGCGCCGCGGATCGCCGCCACCGCCTCGTCGGCCTCGCGCAGTTGCTGGGCGATGCGCCGCGCGTGGCGCAGCAATTCCTCGCCGGCGCTGGTGAGAAAAATCTTCTTGCCCATCTGTTCGAACAGCGGCAGGCCGGCCTGATCGGCCAGCGCCTGCACCTGCATCGACACCGCCGGTTGGGTCAGGTGCAGTTCCTCAGCCGCCCGCGAAAACGACAAGTGGCTGGCGACTGCCTCGAAGACTTTGAGTTGGCGAAAGGTCACATTCCTCATCGGCGCTACTTTATCATCAGCATAAGAAACCATGACTGGAACTTATGGATCGCCGCGACTAGGCTGTCGCTTCATGACCCTGCAAGCACTGATCTTCGACGTCGATGGCACACTCGCCGATACCGAGCGCGACGGCCACCGACCGGCCTTCAACGCCGCCTTCGCCGAGCACGGCCTGGCCTGGCACTGGAACGTGTCGTGCTATGGTGACTTGCTTGCCGTCACCGGCGGCAAGGAGCGCATCCGCCACTATGCACAACTGCATGATCCCGACTTCCTGGCCCGCCCGGATGCCGAGACATTGATCCGCCAATTGCACACCGCCAAGACGCGCCACTACCTCGCTCGGGTCAGTCGCGGCAGCATCCCGCTGCGCCCCGGTGTCGGCGAACTGCTCGGTGAAGCGCGGCAGGCCGGCGTGCGGCTGGCGATCGCCACCACGACGACGGCGGAAAACGTCACCACGCTGCTCGCCAGCACACTCGGCGGCGATGCTCCCGGCTGGTTCGATGTCATCGGTGCCGGCGATGTCGTTGCCGCCAAGAAGCCGGCTGCGGACATCTACCTCTGGGTGCTCGAACGCCTGCACTTGCCGGCGGCGGCCTGCCTGGCCATCGAGGATTCCCGCAACGGCCTCGACGCAGCGCTTGCCGCCGGCCTGCCGAGCATCATCACGGCGAATGACTACACGTGCGGTCAGGACTTCGGCGGCGCGCTGGCCGTGCTGCCTGATCTGTGCGCCGTGACGCTGACGTCGCTGCGCGCTCTATTGCCATAAGCTATCACTTATATACACGATCATAATATGTGATTTTCGTTTATATACGATGACGGCTAGGATGCACAACACTCGCTCAACGCTCACGTCGATAGAAACAGGAGAAGATCAATGGACCAGTCGAACCGCTACGCCAATCTGACGCTCAAGGAAGCCGACCTGATCAAGGGTGGCCGTCATATCCTGTGCGCTTACAAGATGAAGCCCAAGGCCGGCACCGGCTATCTGGAAGCCGCTGCCCACTTTGCCGCCGAGTCCTCGACCGGCACCAACGTCGAAGTATCCACCACCGACGACTTCACCAAGGGCGTCGATGCGCTGGTCTACCACATCGATGAAGCCACGGAGGACATGCGCATCGCCTATCCGCTGGATCTCTTCGACCGCAACGTGCTCGACGGCCGCTTTATGATGGTCTCGTTCCTGACGCTGACCATCGGCAACAACCAGGGCATGGGCGACATTGCCCACGCCAAGATGATCGACTTCCACGTGCCGCCGGAAGTGATCCGCCAGTTTGACTGTCCGGCCACCAACATCGAAGAGCTGTGGCGTATCCTCGGCCGACCGGTCAAGGACGGCGGCTACATTGCCGGCACCATCATCAAGCCCAAGCTCGGCCTGCGTCCCGAGCCCTTCGCCGAAGCGGCCTACCAGTTCTGGCTGGGCGGCGACTTCATCAAGAACGACGAACCGCAGGGCAATCAGGTCTTCGCGCCGATCAAGAAGACGATCCCGCTGGTCTATGACGCCATGAAACGCGCCATGGACGAAACCGGCGAGGCCAAGCTGTTCTCCATGAACAT
>PMIF01000098.1 GCA_003157035.1 Rhodocyclaceae bacterium | reverse complement strand
CCGGTGCGCGGCATCCGCCACGGCGGCGGTTTGGAGGCCATGTCGACCAACGTCAGCGTGCAGACACAGCAAGAACAACAACAGCAATAGGCGTGGAACAAATCGGCATGGGACAATAACGGTATGACCTATTGCATCGGAATGCTCCTCGACGAGGGGCTCGTTTTGCTGTCCGACTCGCGCACCAACGCGGGCATGGACCACATCAACACCTTCCGCAAGATGACCGTCTGGGAAAAGTCCGGCGATCGAGTGCTGGTGCTGCTCACGGCCGGCAACCTGGCGATCAGCCAGGCCATCGTGAACGTCCTCAACGAGCGCGCCGCCTCGATGGAAGGCGAGCCGAACATCCTCAACGCGCCCAACCTGTTCGAAGCGGCGATTCGCGTCGGCGAAGCGGTGCGGGAAGTACACGACCGGGACGCCGACGCCCTCGCCGAATTCGGCGTCGAGTTCAACGCCTCGCTGATCCTGGCCGGCCAGATCGCCGGCGAAGCGCCGCGCCTGTTCCAGATTTACTCGGCCGGCAACTTCATCGAAGCTACGCGCGATACACCCTATTTCCAGATCGGCGAATCGAAATACGGCAAGCCCATCATCGACCGCGTCATCAAGCCGGGCACCTCGCTAGACGAAGCCGCCAAGTGCGCCCTGATCTCGATGGACTCGACGCTGCGCAGCAACCTCTCGGTCGGCCTGCCGCTCGACCTCGTCTTCATCCGCCGCGATGCCATGAAGGTCGACCGCCATATCTCCATCGACGACGAGCACCCCTACTTCGCCATGATCCGCTGCCGCTGGAGCGAAGCCCTGCGCGGTGCGTTCCACGACCTGCCGAATCCGCANNGGCATCGCTGTCGCGAAGCCGACACAGCGAAAGAGCGACCATGAGCAATTGCACGACCCAGATCGCCCGCGTCACGGCAACTCGCCGGCGACGGGAAGCCGCCTTCGACTGGCAGCAGAATCTGCCGAAACAGTGGCGGCGTCTGGTCATCGCGCCGCTGCTTATCGAACGCTTCCGCGACTATGAAATGGCCGCCGAGCGCCTGATCGGCCGCGACGAGGACGAGCAGCCGTGCTACTACTCGTCGCGTTTCGTGGTCACGGATATGCGCTCGGACGACGACGAGGAGTTCTACCAGGTCGCCGCCTATGCCGAAGCCTTGACCGCCTGGCGAATGCGCGACGGCCGCTGGCTCATCCACCGCCTGATCAGCCGCGAAGGTGAGCGCGGCANNCCAGAACTCCACTGCGTAGTCGCCCGCAAGCAGCGCCAGCACCGCCGCCATACCCAGTTCGAGCATCCGCTGGGACACGCGTTTCTGCGTGCGCGCTCCGACATACATACCGGCCAATCCCCCAACACCGAACAGCATGCCCAGTGCCCAGTCGGGATGCGTCGAGATGCCCGGCGGAGCGGGCAGGAACTGGTAAAGCGCCACGCCGGCCACCGAGGTCACCAGCGTGCCGAACAGCGTCGCCCCGGCGACCGCATGGATGGGCAGCCGAAGCATCGTCACCAACACCGGTGCCATGAATGCACCGCCGCCAAGGCCGTAGGCACCGCCGATCACGCCGATGACCAGTGCGATCGGCATCACCGAAGCGACATCCCATTCACCGGGTGCGACGATCGAGGCGGCAGCCTTTGAGCCACCAGGACCCTGATGCCGTGCCAGGCGCATCGCCAGCCAGAGCATCACCAGACCGACGAACACCTTGAACACGCCCGGATCGAGCAGCCAGTGCACGCGCAGCCACCAGCCGAGCAGCAACCCGGGCAACGTACCGGCGCCGATCACCCAGGCCAGACGCCAGTCCATGCGTTGCTCTCGCGCATAGCGCAGAACCCCGCCCGGAATCGCCACGACATTGAAAACCAGATTGGTCGCCGACACCGAAGGCGCCACGTAACCCAGCACGCTCATCTGGAAGGGCAGCAGGAGCACGCCACCCGACACCCCAGCCATGGAACCGAAGAACGAGACGACGAAGGCTGCCAAAGGCGGCAGCCAGAGCGGGACAGTGATGCCGGCCACATCAAAGAACATGGCCGCCATCATGCCAGATGGCCTGCTTGCGAGGGGCGCCTACTTCACCCGGTACGCCGAATGACAGGCCACGCATTGGGCAGTCACCTTCGCCATCGCTTCAAGCACCGGTTTCAGATCGCCGGTGGCACCCGCATCCTTTGCTGCCACGGCCAGCCGGCTGGCATTGCTGTGCATGGCACTGCCGACATCGCGCATTCCCTGAGGCATGAACTTGGCGCGCTCGTAGGAGCCATGCAGTATCAGCGCCGTCATGCCCAGGCGCCGCTCGACGCCGCGCTAAAGCGAACCAAGGAAGGCGGCCAGGGCCTTGCGATCCTGTTTTGACAACGCGACATAGCGGTCTCTGGCTGCTTTCGCCTCGCCGCTGTGCCAGACGATTGCCTCGGTAAGACTCCGGGCACGGCCGTCGTGAAGGTAGTACGTCGACTCGCTTACCGCTGCCGTCCGCCCCAGACCCCACAGCGGCGCCGTACGCCATTCGCGGCCGCCCGCCAGGTAGTCCGGCCGGTGATCGGACAAGCCTTCGCCCATGTCGTGAATCAGCAGATCGGTATAGGCATGAATGGTCTGCCCGGCCAGGCGGGGCAAGCGCGCGTCCGCCGCAGTCTTCAACTCCCCACGATGACATGACGCACAACCGATCTCGGCAAACCTGGCTTCGCCGCGCCGAACGGTCGCGTCGTCGGCGTTGCCGCGCGGCGGAAGTTCCAGGTGGGCAAGGTAGAACTCGACGGCATCCAGTTGTGCTGCCGACAATTCCGGCGAACCACCGTTGGGCGCCTGCCGGCAGGCCTTCTGTACCGGCGTGCAGTTTTCCTCAGGAAACAGCGGCGAGGTGATGCCCATGTCGCCGTTGAAGGCCCCCGCCGCCTGCGCGCGCAGCGTCGGCATATTGGCCTTGTAGCCGAAACGGCCGGCTTCGATGCGCTGAGTCTGGGGATTCCAGACCTGGTTGACCCGGCCCTTGACGCCGTCCGGCTTGGCTTCTTTCGCCATCGCCTCCAGCGTCGCGGCCGACACGGCATCGAGTAAACCCATGCCGACCATCTGCTCGCCGACGCGTGGCGACGTCAGCACGCCGACAATTGGGCCATAGGCCAGTTCACGGAATTCGATGCGCGGACGGCGTAGCGACACCTTCTCGCCACCGGCGAGCGTGACCGTGGCGACCTGCCGCCACTTGACGACGGCGCGACCTTCGCCGGGCACACCGGGGATGCCCTCCTCGTTCAACTGGCCGCCATACGCCGGATGCGGCTTCGGCCCGCCGTGATCGTCATGCCCCGGCACCGACAGGCGCACCAGCATCGACAGCATGCGCTCATTTTCGCTCTCCGGCGGCCTGCCGCGGCCGTTGCGGGGATGGCAGGAAACGCAGGCCAAGCGGTTGTAGAGCGGCCCAAGCCCGTCAACCTGATCGTCCCTCGACGGCGCCACCACCCAACTCTGTCTGACCAGCGTGCGACCTTGGAAGAACTGTTCGCGCTCGTTGTCACTCAAGCCCGGGATCGGCTGGGCAAAGGCCTCAGGCAAGTTGCTGTCCTGCGCCCAGACGGTGCCCGAGGCCAGCAAGCACAAGAGAATCGTCCGCGTCATACTGCCTCCATGAGTTTGCCGGCCTGTACCAGTCGCGCGTCCGTCTCAATCGCCCACTGGCGTTCCATTTCGGCGGCCACTAGTTCGGCCTTGGCGTCGTCACGCCGATTGGCAAAGACGCGCTGCATTTCCGGCCAGTCGGCCTGCGCTTCGCTGATCGGCACCGCCGATAGCAGCTGTTTCGCCTTTTCGCCACGTTCGCCGCCCGCCGCGCGCGCCTTGCCCCAGAACGCCGCAAGCAGGTCACGACGCTGGGCCAGCACGGTATCGAACAGCGCCGCAATCACCGGCAGCCGCCCCTGGCCGCGATCACTGTCATAGCCATAACCGCCGGCAGCGGCAGCCACGAACGGATTGTGATAGCCGCCATTGAGCTTGGCGTAGACGCTGGGCCGTACCGGCAGTTTGCGGATATCGGCATGGGTGACCATTTGCTGGCCAACGTCCGAGAGCAGGAAGGCAACGAAAGCNNGAGATGCCGATGCCGCGCCGCCCTGACCCAAGCTCGTCGGCAACAAAGGTGCCGCCGCGATCAATCAACACCGAGTTGGCGGCGATGGCACTCCACATTGCCCAACCCTTCTCCCAGCCGTAGGCCTGCAGCGGAATATCGGCCATTACCGGCGCGAAGCCAACCTTGCCCGGATTGGGCAAGGCGATGTGGCCGGCGTAGCGCCCATCGGCCAAATCCACCCAATCCGTCGGCTCGGGCAAGCCATGCTGCTTGAGGTAATCCGGATTGACCGCGAAGCCGTAGCCGGCGGTCTCCGTCGCAGCGAAATAGCCGTCGGTGTCGTCGATGCGGGTATTGCCGATGCGCCCCGGCAAGCCACTGCGATCGATATCCAGTTTCCGCAGCAGTCGCTCATCTTTCAGNNTGCCAGACGATGCGCAGCCGCCATTGGGGGAAGGCCTTCTCGAAGACCGCCTCAAAGCGTGACACCACTTCATCAGGATAACTGGTGACGACGACGATATCGGCGGGCTTGGCGGCCAGCGGCGGCGACCAGCCGGCTACGGCGGCAACGCCAAGTCCTCCTGCCGCCTTGATGAAATTGCGCCGCGATACTGCTGGCGAGTTTGAATTGCGCATTTGCGATCCTTTCGGCAATCAGGCGCCTAGTCGACGGCCTTGCGAACTTCGATGCTCTTCAGCCAGCGCACGTGCCGGGCGCCGCGGTGAATGTCTTTCGCCGAAAGCATGGCAATCCGGCCCTCGGCCTCGGTCAGTGGCCGGCCATCCTTCTCAAAATAGACCAGCACGCCGTCGCCGACCTCGGTGTTGAACACTTCGCTCCAGGTGAAGACCACGGCGTAGTCGTCGCTGGCGGTGGCGATGAAGATGGTCTTCTTGAGGTCGTTGCGACCGGGCGTCACCAGTTTGGCCTTCTCGATCAAGGTACGCAGCGGCACGCCCCTGAAGGTCTCGAGCCGCCCGACCGTGGCCGGCGACTCCGAGACCAGGGCGATTTCCTTCACCTCTGGCGCCGGAAAGTTTCGCAGCTCGTCGACGCTCAGATCGAGCGCGTGCTCGACATTGCCGGTAACACTCAGGCGATCCGTGACATATTCGCGCAACCCGGGGATCTCGCCTTTCATGGCGAGAACCCAGGCGGCCAGACGTTCAGCCTCCTGTGCCGTGACACGTTCATTGGCAGGCATGAAGGGCAGGCTGGCCCGGCCCTCCTTCATCCAGCCAAGCCCATCCGGTCCGGTGCCCTTGAGGATATGTTCGGCCAGGACCGCCACTGCGTCCCGGCGCCCGGCATATCGCTCGGCGACCGCCTGGTAAGGCGGGCCGATCAGCTTCTGCGCCCCGCGGTGACAAGAAATACAGCCCATCTTGATCGCCAGGTCCAACTCATCGGCGGCGCTCGCAGACGCCGCGGCCGCCAGACAACTCAACACGCCAGCCCAGCGCATCCTTGACCTTGAACTCATCATCGTCTCCCTTCAGTGCGTCGGACTCGCTCAGAAGCTGTACTTGGCGTTGGCAAACCAGGTGCGACCGGGCATCGGGTAGCCGTCCGACAGTTCGTAGTTCTTGTCGAACAGGTTGGCGACACCCAGTTCAACGCTGATGTCGGCGCGCGGTGTCCAAACACCCTTGGCGCCCAATGTAGCGAAGCTGGCGAGGGTGCGGTAACCGCTGCCATACGCGACGACGCGACCGCTCTCGGCGTCGGCTGTCGCCTGCACTTCCCAGGCGCCACCGGGCTTCCAGCCGAGGTGGACAAACAGGCGGTTGCGCGGCGTGTCGGTAAGCGGAATTGACGGATTGCTCAGGTTGCTGCGATCGAGATAGGTGTAGTTGGCTCCAGCGCTCCAGTCGCCAGCCCGCTGTTCCAACGCCAATTCGATGCCGCTGTGGCGGGCCGTGCCGACGTTCTGCAACTGGTTGCAAGTGACGTTAGGTGTCGGCCCCGACGCGCAGACACCCGGTGCATTGACGACCACGTTTTGCATCAGGTCCTCGATGCGGCTGACAAACACCCCCGCCTGGGCAGCCGCGCCGCCCCAAGGCCTGGCCTTCATGCCGAGCTCGAAGTTGCTGGCAGTCTCGGCATGCAGCGCCGGGTTGTAGAGCGCAGTGCCGAGGCGGAAGGAATAGCGGTCCTTGATGGTCGGGAAGCGCGACTTGCGCGCCAGGCTGACGTAGCCTTCGCTGCCGCCGCCAAAGTCGTGGGTCAATTCGGCCAGCGCATTGTTCTTGCTGGTGTCGCTCATGGTGTAGGTGTAAGCCTCCTTGGTATCGCGTGCGTCGTGGCTGGCGCCCAGGCGCAGGCGCCAGGCGCTGCCGAAGGCGATCGCATCTTCGACGGCGAAAGAGGTGGTCACGTCCTTGAACTGCTTGGGCGGAATGCTCGGGTTGGATTCCTTGTGCCGGTCTTCCTTGTAGTGGTAGGCGAAGCGCAATTCCTGCCCCGACAGCGCATAGCTCGTCAGTTCAAGCGAAGCGCCGCGGCTGCCATCGTCGTACCAGCTGGGGAAGCTGGTGTTGTTGAGCTGCGTCGCATAGGTACCATCGGTGAAGGCGTGAATGCTGTTGCGATAGGTGTCGTCGTAGATGCGCGCCTTGACGATGTGCTTGCTGCCGATGGCGATATTCGCCAAACCATAGGTGCTCTGGACATCCCAGTACGGCCACTGCCAATAGCGAATGCCGCCCGCTGCGGTGCCGGCGTACGGCGGGTTACCCTTCTGGCCTTCCTGCTTGACATAGCCGATGGCAAATTCGTCGCTGGCATTGGGCGTGAAGCCCAGCTTGAAAGAGGCCCGCTTGTCGGTATGGTAGGCGTTGTTGCGATCGCCGCCGTCCTCGGCGGNNGCGCGCACATCGCCTTCGAAGGCGCGTGTCGGTTTGCGCGATACCAGGTTGATGGCGCCGCCCAGCGTGTTCGGACCGTAGAGCAGCGACGCCGCACCCTTGGCAACGCGAATCTCCGCCAGGTCGAAAGTGGTGAAGCGGCCAAAGTCGACATAGCCGTCATAGGGCACATAGGTCGGAATGCCGTCGATGAACAGCGGCACCTCGCGAACATCGAAGCCACGCAGATAAACGATGTCTTCGTTGCGGCTGTTGTGCGACAGGCTCATGCCCGGCACCAGGGCCACCGCCTGGCCGACGGTATCACGATTGAACTGCTCGAGCTCACTGGCGGTGATNNTGGAAGGTATCGGCGGCCACGGCCGGCAATGCGAACGCGGCGGCCAACGCCGCAGGCAGTACTCGAAGGCTTGTTTGTTTCATCAATGCTCTCCCTGAGCGTAGTTTGAAATTCGATTTGAGATGGCCTGTGTCGGTTTGCGGCGCAAGGGTCAATGCGGACAAAAACGGATGCCGATCCCGCATTGCGGAGCACCGCCGGAACGGCCGCCGAAACGCAGTTGCGCCATCACAAACGGGATGCGCACCGGCTGGGCCTTCATGGTGCGGCGATTGATCATGCGGACGCTAAAGGCTTCCAGCCAGGTCCAATATTCGTCGCGCACCTCGACCGGAAAGTCGACATCCTCCATGGCNNTGGCGCGTGCGCATGCAGGTATCGCCCTGCTGCTCGGAATAGGCAGTGGCGCCGCCACAGGCCTCGACGACAAAGTCGGCGACCTTCTCGGCCAACTTGGCGAAGGCCCACGGATCGTTGGTGAACAGGCCGGCGATCGGGCTCGCCTGCAGGAGCGCATGGTGGCGGCGAGTCAGCTGGCGCAGATTCTCCTCGCCGGCAATCTTCAGCACGCGTTGCGTCGGGAAGGCGACGGCCGGCAGGACGAGTTCCGTGGAGGCATCGACTGTACGAGCGCCGCTGCCGTTATCATGCCCGTTGCAGGCACATGAGGAAGCGGCTGATCTATTCATTCCGTGGCCGTTGCACATGGCGTGATTCCTTTCGTTGGGGTATCGGGAAGTGCCGGACGCACGCGTTCGGCAAAGAGCGTGAGCGAACGACGATTGACCACCGGGTCGTAAGAAGCCGGCTTCAGCAGCAGCACCACCGGCCAGGGCGCCAACGCCGCGCGCAAGGCCAGGCATTGGTCGATGCAGGCAGCGGGGTCGCCGACGATGGCATTGGCCAGTAATTGCTCTTCCTGGTAGGCGGCTTCCGGCTCGCCGAACGGCAGCAGCGGCGGCGCTGCAGGAATCTGGCGAATCGCGGCACGCATGTTCTTGCCGAAGTCGCGGATAAACGGCAAAGCTTCCGTGCGGGCGCGCTGGTAATCGCGGCCGCACAACATATAGCGGGCGAGCACGAAAGGCGGACTGGCCGCAGGCTGCAGGGCATGGAAGCTATCGAGCAAGGCGCGCATCTTCGCCACCGGCGCGGCCGATGGCCCCATCAGGCCATAGCCGCGTCTTGCCGCCAGTGCCTGGCTCTCTTCGACCATGCTGGCGAGCCAGATCGGCAGCTGCGCGCTGACCGGCCGTGGATAGACCGACAGGTCGTCAAAATGGTAGTGCCGGCTGTGGTGGCTGACGCCCGTGCCGGCAAGGACTTTCTCCAGCAGATCCAGTCCTTCGTAGAGGCGCTCGCGACTTTCGTCGTGACCGATACCGAAATGACGGAACTGATCCGGGAACGGCCCTCCTTTGGCCAAGCCCAGCAACAATCGTCCACCGGACAAGGCATCGACGGTGGCCGCATCCTCTGCCACCCGCACCGGATCATGGAAAGGCAGCAATACGGCACCGGCGCCCAACTTGATCTGGCTGGTCCTCGCAGCCAGGTACGCCAGCAGGGCAAAGATCGAAGCGCTAACGCTGAAGGCGTTGAAGTGATGTTCGGTCACCCAGACCTGCTCGAAACCGAGCGCTTCGGCATGGACGACGGTATCCACCGATTCGCGGAACGCCCGCCCGGTATCGCCGAACGGATTTTCGAAATTGGCAAACAGCGCGTATTCGCTCATACCGCCTCCGGCTTGGTGAAAACGATCCACATGCCCTCGTCGCCCGAGTCGACCTTTCCGTCGATCGCCAACTCAGCCAGCAGGGCGCGGAAGTGCTCCGGAGGATGCTTACGCCCGCGTTCACTGCGATCGCTGTTCCATTGTGTGTCGTCGGCCTTTTTCGCGAGGATCTCGTCGCGCAGTTCGCGCGTGCCGAAGCCGCCACCGACATAGGCCCAACCGCCCGGACGCAGCACGCGGAAGATCTGCCGCAGTCCCTGGGACTGGTCTTGCCAGAAATAGATCGAGCCACGGCTGACCACCAGATCGACCGAGGCGTCGGGCCAGTCGAGCGCT
>PMIF01000235.1 GCA_003157035.1 Rhodocyclaceae bacterium | reverse complement strand
GCCGGCCGCCGGCTCGTCGAGCAAGAGTAATTTGGGTTTCGTCGCCAGGGCGAGTGCGATCTCCAGCAAGCGCTGGCGACCATAGGCAAGCTGACGGGTCTCGGTATCCGCGTCATTGGCGAGGCCCAGGCTTTGCAGCAGTATCATGGCCTCGTCGATCTCTTCCGTCTGCGACGCCACCGTGCGCCACCAGCGTCCGGCCGTTGCCTTGCGCTCGCATATCGCCAGCACCACCGACTCGAGCACGGTCAGTCCCGGGAACAGCGTGTTGATCTGAAANNGCACCGTTTGGCCCGATCAGGGCGTGACGGGCGCCAGCTTCGAGCGTCAGGTTGACGTCGCTGTTGGCGGCGAACGCTCCCCACTGCTTGGACAAGTTCTCGGTGCGCAGGGCGACAGTCATTTCGTCCCCGTCGCCCAGCGCCGCTGGAGTGCCGTCAAACCACCGAGTACGCCGCCGCGGGCGAACATGACGACCAGCACCAGCAGCAAGCCCATCCAGAACTGCCAATAGACCGGATTGAGATCGGCCAGATAATTCTGCGCGATCATGAACACCGCCGCGCCGACCAGGCCACCGTAGAGTCGTCCGCTACCACCGAGAACGAGCATGATCAGAAGTTCCGCCGAGCGATGAAAACTCAGGCTGTCCAGACCGACAAATTGCGTCGTCTGCGCCAGCAGCGCCCCGGCGATTCCGGCGACCCCGGCACCAACGGTGAAGATGGCGATCTGGCGCCGATAGACGGAAGCGCCGATGGCCGGCATGCGCTTGGGGCCGTAGTGCAGGCCACGCAAGCCGAGGCCGAACGGCGAATAGACCATGCGCCGCAGGACGACAAAGACGACGAACAGCACCACCAAACTGTAGAGATAGGCGACCCGGCCTTCGAGATCGAAGTCGAAGATCCCGAGCACCTTGCCCACGACCATGCCGGAAAGCCCGTCAACGCCACCGGTGATGAAGGCCGCCTTGTTGGCCGCTTCGAAGAGCATCAGGCCGATGCCCATGGTGACCATCAACTGCGTCAAATCGCGGCCTCGGACGACGAGAAAACTTGCCACCCAGCCGACCAGCGCCGCAGCAACGGCGCCGGCAAGCAGGCCGGAGATTGGCTCGCCCCAGCCGTGGCTGGCCAAGAGGCCCGCCGTGTAGGCGCCGACACCGAAGAATGCTGCATGGCCAAGCGAGACGATGCCGGCATAGCCAAGAATGAGATCGAGCGACAGCGCGAACAGACCGACAATAAAGATCTGGCTGCCGAGCAGCAGGTAGTTCGGCGCGGCAAAATAGGCGATGACTGGCAAGAGCCAGAAAGCAAGTTCCGCTGGGCGCCAGCGGCCATCCGGAAGACGATGTGGCAAGGGCTCGCTCATGCCTTCTTGCCGTAAAGTCCGGTGGGGAAGAACACCAGCAGCACCACCATCAGCGCGTAGATGATGAAGGCGCCGATCTGTGGCACGTAATACTTGCCGGCGACGTCAAAGATGCCGAGCACCAGGCCCGCCACCAGCGTGCCCTTGATACTGCCGGCGCCGCCGACAGCAACCACCAAGAGGAAATAGACCATGAACTTGATCGGAAAGCTGGGATCGAGCCCGAGGACATCGATGCCCAGACCACCGCCAAGGCCCGCGAGGCCCGAGCCNNGCGCGCACCTGGGCGCCAAAGCGCGTGCGCTCGACCAGATAGACCAGCGCCGCCGCCACCACCACCACGATGCTGATGAGGAACAGCCGATAGACGCCGAAGTCCAGGCCGGCGAGATGCACCTGGCCGGTGAGATACTCCGGCAAGCGCACGGGTTGCTGGATCGGCCCCCAGACGTAAGTCATGCCGGCCACCGCCATGAAGGTGAGGCCGATGGAAAACAGCACCTGATCGAGCGGTGTCGCCTTGTAGAGGCGCTGGTAGAGCGTGCGTTCAAGCACCACGCCGACCACCGCGGTGAGTACGAAGGCGATTGGCAGGCTGGCCAGAAACGGCACGCCCATCTGGTTCATCGCCGTGACGCAAACAAAGCCGCCAAAGGCGGCGAAGGCGCCATGGGCCAGATTGACGAAATTCATCAAACCCATGGTGACCGACAGCCCGATGCCGATCAGGAACAGCAGGCTGCCGTAGGCAATGCCGTCAAACAAAACGCCAAGAAAATTGCCAATCACGGTTTCACGTCGGGGATGGTTTCGAACTCGACATTTTCGAGCTTACCACCATGGTTTTCGACCCGCCGGATATAGACGGCCTGAACAATGTCGCGCGTCTTCGGATCGATGACGACCTTGCCGCGCGGACTCTCGAAAGTCAATCCGGAAAGAATGTCGAGCGTCCTGGCACTGTCGGCAAGATCGCCGTTCTGCCGGCGCACGGCCTCGAAGATCGCCGCCATGCTGTCGTAGGCAGCCACGGCCATGAAGTTCGGCTGAACGGAGTTGCCGGTCACCTCGGCGAAGGCCTTGAGGAACTTCTTGTTCTCGGCGCTCGGGTGCGCGGTCGAGTAGTGCAGGCTGGTGACCAGGCCCTTGACCTTGTCGCCGAGAGCGTTGAACACCGGCTCGTCCATGTCGTCGCCGAGGATGACCAGCTTGATGCCGGCCTTGTCGAGGCCACGCTCGAAGTAGGTCTTGACCACGCCCTGGGCCTGCTCGCCCTGCGGCACCCAGACGAACAGGGCGTCCGGCTTGGCATCCTTGACCTTCTGGATGAAGGGGCCGAACTCGGGGCTCTTCAGCGGCGTGCGTACAGACTCGGTGATGGTGCCGCCGTTGCTGGTGAAGCCATCCTTGAAGGCAGTCTCGCAGTCGATGCCCGGGCCGTAGTCGGAGACCAGGGTCATCATCTTCTTGTAGCCCGCTTTCGCCGCCCAGACGCCGAGCGGCTGGGTGATCTGGCGGAAGCTGAAGGCATAGCGCACGCCGTAGGGAATCTTGTCGGTCAGATTCGATGACGAGGCGTTGGCAATCAGCAGGGGCTTCTTGGCAGCGGTGGCGATGCTGCCGGCCGTCAAGGTCTCGGGAGTAAAGCCGCCGACCACCAGGAAATCGACCTGGTCGCGCACCACCAGTTCCTGCGCCAGGCGCTTGCCCACTTCGGGCGCCGGGCCGGTAGTGTCGCGCGTGATGATTTCGATCTTGCGCCCGGCCACGGTATCGCCGTTGGCTTTGAGATAGGCGCGGGCGCCGGCGTCGATCAGCTTGCCCATGTCGGCAAACGGCCCGGAATAGGCCGTCATCAGGCCGATCCTGATCGGTTCGGCTGCCGTCGCTGCCGAGCCCATAACCAGCGCTGCGCAAGCGATCAACGTCTTGGCAAGATTATTCATTTGTCGTCTCCTCCGAAATGGTTTTGCCAGGCCGGGTTATCGACCTGAAGAAGAAAAATGGGGCCACGAATATCCGCCGACTGGGGGTGTCCGCACTGCTCGCCAGGACACCATTTGCTCCACGCGGCCAGTCGAAGTCCATTCGTGGCCCACTGCTCAGACACCGGGATCCTTGACCTTCTCGACCTTGTCGAACTCAACGTTCGACCAGACGCCGTTGACNNCCGCGCACGCTCATCCAGGAAAGCCCCTTCATGGCAGCCAACAGCTTGTCGCCATTGCTGTCGCCGCCAGTCTTCTTCAGCGCCTCGTAGATCACATGCATGCCGTCGTAGCCGCCGACCGAGTGGAAATTGGCGCGCACACCAAGCTTCGCCATCTCGGCGACATAGGCCTTGTTCTCCGGCGAGTCGTGCGCCGCCGAATAGTGGAAGCTGGTGATGACGCCCTGGGCGGCAGCACCGATGTTCTCCATCTCGTTGTCATCGGTCAGGTCGCCGGTGGCGATCAAGCGAATCCCCGCCTTGTCGAGGCCGCGCTCGGCGAACTGCTTCATGACGGCCGTACCGACGCCGGAAGGCACGAAGATGAACACGGCATCCGGCTTGGCGTCCTTGATGCGCTGCAAGAAGGGGGCAAAGTCAGGGTTCTGCAGCGGTGCCCGCAGGCTGTCGACCACCTTGCCGCCACCGGCCGAGAAGCGGGCGACGAAGGTCTTCTCGGCATCGATCCCAGGACCGTAGTCGGAAACCAGAGTGATGACGCTGTTGAGCTTCAATTCCTTGTGTTTGATTGCCCAGTCGGCCAGCGGCGCCGTCACTTGCGGCAGCGTGAAGCCAGTGCGCACGATGTAGGGCGACTTGGTCGGGATGATCGAGGTCGCCGCCGCCATCACCACCATCGGCACCTTGGCCTGGGTGGCAATCGGCGCCGTCGCCATCGCCAACGGCGTCAGGCCGAAGCCGGCGAGGACCTGGACGTGATCCTTGGTCACCAGTTCCTGCGCCAGTCGTTTGGTCAGATCAGGCTGAATGCCGCCGTCGTCCCTGAGGATGATCTCGACCTTGCGGCCGGCGACGTTGTCGCCGTACTTCTTCTGGTAGACGCGCACCGCAGCGGCGATTTCCTTGCCGGTAGACGCAAAGGGGCCGCTCATGGGCAGAATGAGCCCAATCTTGAACGGCTCATCCGCAGTTGCACTTCCGGGCATCATGAACGTGGTCAGGGCAGCCATCGCAGCCAACACCAGCCCACGACGATTGTCGTTGCTTGTCATCTCTCCTCCTCGATCATCCCCGGCAGGCCGGGGGGAACACTGCTTGGCGACGAGCCTGTTCTCATTGTGCCGGCAACCTGACTATCCGCTACCGAATCGGTGCCAAGTGTGTCTCCAGGAAGGGGCCAACGCAAGGAGAAGAGAAAACTAACAGCTATCTCATTTTGCTATATCTACCCCGCCCGGCATGGCGTTTCCGGCATACCAGAACATTTGTCGGCGCCAAAGTGCGCTCTGCGCAGGCTGCCGGCTACAACGCTTCTGCGTCGAAGTCCACGCACAGAGCGGCGCTGTCCCGCGCCGCCAGCGCCCAGGCAGCCGCCTGTGGCAACACGTGCGCACAGTAGAACTCCGCGAGATCGACGATGCCGCGCTGGTAGACGTCATCACCCAGGCGCCGCGCCACCAGTGCAGCCCGCGCCATCTGCCAGGCACCGCAGACCAGCCCCAATTGTCGTAGCACCGGCACCGAGGCGGCCTGCGCCTCGGCCAATCGTTCGTTGCCGCGCTCGAGCAGCCAAGCCAACGTCTGGGCAACGTCGCCGATGGCAGCGTCAAAGCGCGACGACAGGTGCGCAAAGCCCGCCGCCGCCAGTTCGCCGGCCAAGGGCCGCCAATCGTCCAGCAGCGCCAGCAGCGACGCTCCCCGCTCGCGCAGGATCTTGCGTCCGACCAGATCGCCGGCCTGAATGCCGGTCGTGCCCTCGTAGATCGTCATGATGCGCGCATCGCGATAGTGCTGGGCAACGCCGGTTTCCTCGACGAAGCCGGCGCCGCCGTGGATCTGCACCGCGAGTTCGCAAACCTCGTTGCCAACCTCCGTGAGCCAGCCCTTGAGTACCGGCATGAGCAGATCCAGCCGGCGCCGATGCTTCTCGGCCACCGCGGCATCGGCGTGACGGGCGGCGATGTCGAACCAGGCTGCCGCCGAGTAGGCGAGCATGCGCGATGCCATCAGTTTGGCGCGCATGGTCAGCAGCATGCGCTTGACGTCGGCGTGGCGGATGATGGCCGCTGGTGAGCCGTCGCGTTCCCGACCCTGGACGCGTTCTCGGGCATAGGCGACGGCTTGCTGGTAAGCGCGCTCGGCCAGCGCCGGACCCTGCAGGGCGGTGCCGAAACGCATTTCGTTCATCATGACGAACATGTACTCGAGGCCACGACCGATCTCGCCAACCCGGTGACCGACCGCGCCGCCCGCTTCGCCGAAGCTCATGACGCACGTTGGACTGCCGTGCAGGCCGAGCTTGTGTTCGAGCGCGATGCAGTGCACGTCGTTGCGCGCGCCGAGCGAACCGTCCTCGTTCACCAGGAACTTCGGCACCACGAACAGCGAAATGCCCTTGATGCCCGGCGGTGCGTCGGCCGTGCGCGCCAGCACCAGATGGACGATGTTCGACGTCAGCGGGTGGTCGCCGTAGGTGATGAAGATCTTCTGGCCGAACACCCGGTAGCTGCCATCGACCTGGGCTTCGGCACGGGTGCGGATGGCAGCGAGATCCGAGCCGGCCTGCGACTCGGTCAGCGCCATGGTGCCGGCCCACTCGCCGCTGACCAGCCGCGGCACGAACAACGCCCGGACGCGCTCGTCGGTAGCCAGGCGCAGGGCCTCGACGGCGCTGGCATTGAGCGGCGGCAACAACGAAAACGACAGATTGGCGGCGTGCCACATCTCGGCCACCGGCGTCGCCAGGATCTTCGGCAGCCCCTGGCCGCCATGTTCGGTCGCCATGCCCAGGCCCACCCAGCCGCTGGCGGCGAACTGGCGATAGGCCGCCGCCCAGCCATCGGGCGTGATCACTTCACCATTGCCCAGACGACAGCCCTGTCGGTCGCCCAACCGATCGAGCGGCGAGAGGACGCCGGCGGCAAACTTCGCCGCCTCGTCGAGTATCGCGCCGGCCAGGTCGGCCGTCACCTCCTCGCAGCCCGGCAGCGCCGTGATGGCTTCGAAGTCGACCAGATGGTCGAGGATGAAGCGCATGTCGCGCAGGGGTGCTTGATAAGTCATCGACAGTCTCCGGAACAATGATCAATTGTCGCTGGACCGGCACGCCGGGGACAGGTGCGGCAGGCGCTAGCAGATATGCACTTCTGCGATATCTTCACTGCTACCATTCTATTTTGACCTAGACTTGCCGCCCGTCGGCTGCCCATTCAAGCCATGGACCTCAAGCAACTCGAATATTTCGTCCGCGTCGCCGAACTCGGCAGCTTCACCCGCGCCTCCACCGCGCTCGACATCGCCCAGCCGGCGCTCTCCCGGCAGGTCCGCCTGCTCGAAGTCGAACTGCGGCAGAATCTGTTGATCCGCAATGGCCGCGGCGTTACCACCACCGAAGCCGGCCGCCTGCTGCTCGAACACGCACGCGGCATCCTGCATCAGGTCGAGCGTACCCGCGAAGAACTCGACCGCGTGCGCGGCGGCCTCACCGGCCGCGTCGCCCTCGGGCTGCCACCGAGCTTATCGAAGGTGCTGGCCGTGCAACTGATCGGCGCCTGCCGCACGGCCCTGCCCGAAGCGCGCCTGTCGATCATCGAGGGCCTCACCGCGACCATGCAGGAACTGCTGATTTCCGGACGGCTGGACATCGCCCTGCTCTACAACCCGACGCCATCGCCGGATATCGATGCGACCCTGCTCCTCGAGGAAGACCTGTTCCTGATTCAGCGCCAGGAGCAGAAGTCCGTCAGCACCAAACCCATCTCGCTGCGCGACTTGTCAGCGGTGCCGCTGGTCATCCCATCGCGTCCGAACGCTTTCCGCACCCTGCTCGAAGTGGAAATGGCCAACATCGGCTGCCGGCCAACCATCGCTCTGGAAATCGATGGTATCGCCGCCATCCTCGATCTGGTCGCCGATGGTGCCGGCTGCGCTGTCCTCTCCGCCAACGCCGCACGCGTGCTCGGCAAGCCGGCCACTTTCGATGCCCGACCGATTCGCCCGCGCTTACGCAGCAAACTGATGCTGGCGGTCAGCTCCCGACGGCCAACCACACTCACCCAGCAATCGGTGATGGCCGTGGTGCGTCAACGTGCCAATCTGGCCTTGTTGCCACCGGCGACGAGTGGCGCAGATGCAGCCCATCCGGCTGCTGGGCGGCCGCGCAAGACCGGGTCGCGATCGGCGCGCTAAGAGGCAAGCGCCGTTTGCGCCTGCCCCGCGCCCAGTCCGCCCTCAGTGACGACGACTATGTGTCCAGGCGCACGGACTTACATCCGCAGCTCCTGAATAGTTCGCACGTCACGACAGCGACAGGATTTGGAGTTCCCATGACCAAGAGCATCTC
>PMIF01000123.1:609-9528 GCA_003157035.1 Rhodocyclaceae bacterium | reverse complement strand
CAGCGCTTGTACGAAAGTTTCGGCTTCGTTTGTTGCGCGCCGTTCGGTGACTACAAGCCCGATCCCAACAGTCTATTCATGACTTTGGCGCTATGAACCCGCTGCCCATGCATTTCATACACTGCACTCACGAACAACACGCCCTGCCAATCCTCGATATCTTCAACGAGGCCATCGCACACTCGACTGCGCTCTACGACTACCACCCGCGCACGCTGGAAAGCATGGTGCCATGGTTCAACAACAAGATCGCTGGGCAATTTCCCGTGATCGGCGCAGTCGACGATTCCGCCCAGCTTCTCGGCTTCGCCAGTTACGGTACCTTCCGGGCTTGGCCCGCCTACAAGTATTCCGTCGAGCACTCGGTCTATGTCCAGCGGAATCACCGCGGCGCGGGCATCGGCTTCGCCCTGATGCAGCAACTCATTTCGGCCGCAGTCGAACAGCAGTACCATGTCATGGTCGGCGCCATTGACCTTGCCAATTCTGCCAGTATCGTATTGCACGAGCGGCTGGGTTTCGGGCACGCGGGGACGATTCGCCAGGCCGGCTTCAAGTTCGGCCACTGGCTCGACTTGGCGTTCTATCAACTCACGCTGCCGACCCCAAGTGAACCAACCGATGGCTGACTAGAAAGGCCAACCGGAATGCTTACGGACGAAGAGCGGATCGCCTTCCACAAATCCATTGCTGGAGTCCGCCACCTGGCTGCCAAGAGTCTTGCCCAAGCCAGCGATGTCGGGCGGGCAATCGAGTTCGTGGCGAATCTGCATCGCAGCCTCGACAGCGTCGCCTTGCATGCCTCAAAGATCGGCCCAGTTCCCGATTGCAAGCTTGGCTGTTCGTACTGCTGCCATATCCGCGTCGAAGCCACCGACCCGGAGATCTTTGGTATTGCACGCAGAATCCGCCAGCGACCTGAGGCCGAAGTTGCCGACCTGATCGAAAAGTTGCGGCGCCACGCAACCGAGCGCAATGTTGGTGGAGGCGCCACAAGGCAGAGCTGCGCCTTTCTTGTCGACGCTCGGTGCGCCATCTATGAGGTCAGGCCCGCAACCTGCCGCAAGGCCCACTCGCTGTCTGTCAAGCAGTGCGAGGCCCTGTCACCCGAGATTCCGCAGAACCTCAAGCTGCTCGTTGAGGCTGATGCCATGATGGCTGGCACCGCCGAGGCCTATCGTGACCGCAAACTCCAGGCCGCGGCTCACGAACTCAACGCAGCCGTCCTGGCAGCCCTCAACGATCAGTCCGCCGAGGCTCGCTGGTACAACGGCGAAGATGTCTTTTGCTGTTCCGGCCAACTCGCGCCGGACTGACGCTCAGCCGCTGACGCCGACCGTTGCCTGCTGCCGCAACAAGTCGCTGACCGCATCGGCCGCCAAGGGGCGGTAGTAATAGTAGCCCTGGACAACGACGGCGCCGATCGATTTGAGGTAGTCGATCTGATCCTTGGTCTCAGCGCCCTCGACAACCACCTGCATGCCCAGCCCTTTGGCCATGGCAAGGATCGCCTTGACGATCGCCTCGCTGCTCTCGTCGCCAGGCAAGCGAGTGACGAAACTGCGATCAATCTTCAGGTTGTGGATCGGGTACTTGGTCAGATAAGTGAGCGAAGAATAGCCGGTGCCAAAGTCGTCCAGCGACCATTCCAGACCTGCCGCCACCAGGCGGCGGAAGGTGCCCTTGGCGATCTTCATGCCGGAGAGCAGCAAGCTCTCGGTGATTTCCAGTTCCAGCCGCGGCAGCGGGTAGCCGCTCTGGGTCATGGTGGCGAGCAATTCGCTGGCAAAATCGTCGTCGGCCAGTTGTCGGCCGGAGATATTGATCGCCAGCCGCCTCGGTTCGATGCCTTCTTCACGCCATTCCTGCCACTGCCGACAAGCCATGGTGATGATCTTGCGACCGAGGAGGACAATCAGGTCAGACTGTTCCGCCACGGGTATGAAATACCCGGGCTGAATCAATTCTCCGCTCGGATGCCGCCAGCGCAGCAGTGCCTCGAGACCGACAACACGGCCGGATTGAATATCGACTTGGGGCTGGTAGTAGAGTTCGAATTCGTCATTGTCGAGCCCGCGCCGCAACTCACTCTCCATCGACAGCCTATCGTTGGTGCGCGATAGCAGCTCCGACGTATAGACACAGTAGTCATTCTTGCCGGCGCTCTTGGCCTGGTGCATGGCGAGGTCGGCAAAACGGACCAGATTGGCCAGATCCTCGGTTTGCGCCGGATACAAAGCGATGCCGGCGCTGGCCCTGATATGCAGATTGCGGCCATCGATTTCGTAGGTCTCGGTCAGCGCCGAGAGCATCGTCACCACAACGTCGACGGCCGTGCGCAACGAAGTGATCGAAGCAAGAATCAGCGCGAACTCATCGCCGCCGACGCGGCAAAGGCTATCGCCATCGCGTCGCCGCGCGCTGAGACGCTCGGCCACGGCTTGCAGCAACCGGTCGCCGACCTCATGACCGAGCGAGTCATTGATCACCTTGAAGTCATCGAGATCGAGGTGAATCACGGCAATGTTGCTGCCTTCCTGCCGCGATCGTTCCGCCACGCGCGGCAGCTCCTGGAGAAAGCCGGCGCGGTTGCCCAGATGGGTCATCGGGTCAGTCAGCGTCAGCCGGCCAAGTTCTGCCTCGGTAAGCGCCGACTGCCGCATCTTCTGGTCCAAAGCCTCGCTCTTGTTCTGCAACACATCAAGCATGGTGTTGAATGCCTTGGCCAAGTCGGCGACCTCACGCGGCCCGCCTTCGATCGCCCGCTGGCCGTTATCTGGCGAGAGCGCGACCGCATCGGCCACCGCCGCCAATTCGGCCAACGGCCTCAGAACCCTGATGGCCAGGCGTTTGAGCACATAGCGACCAAGCCACAAGGTCAACATGGCCAGCAACAGCAGGCTGGCGGCGGCCAAGACGATCAGGTGGTAGACGGCATCAAGGGTGAAAGTCGCGGCCACCAGGCCAACGCGAACGTCATCGTCCTTGACCGCATGGCTGATGCGCACTTCACTCAACCCGGTGGCGCTACCGACGGCGCCATCGGCAAAGCGGTATTGGCTGTCGGCGGCACCCGAGACCGCTGCCACATCGCCCGCGGCATCGAGGACGATCGCACTGCTGGCACCGTTGGCGGCAACCCAGGCATGCAGTATCCGTTCCGTCTGGAAACGATCGGCAACTGAAAGCGGACGCGCCAGGGAGTCAGCCAAACCGGCAATTCGCACCGAGTTGGCGTTGATCAGTTCCTCACGCAGGCCGACGAAGGCCAGCACCGCTGTGGCGAACACCCAGAAGACCGCGATCGCCGCCAGGACAGAGAATGCCGAATTGAGCAAATCGGTTTGGATCGACGGCCGGCCATGGGGCCGCGGAGCGCGAATCATCGACGGCAATGAAAGACTCGAAGATCAGGCATGCTTTGGCAATAGTACAATGAAGCCTCGGTCGAAGGAGAGCACGCCATGGCCCTTCGTGCCGAAACCGTAAGCATACGCCAGTAAGCCCATTCGTGACCGGCATAATGCCGGTCACTGAGCATCTAATCTGTCATGAACAGCGGAACCACCGACGACAAGAAAGGCAGTGCCCTGGCCGCCCAGCGCTTTCAGATGCTGGAGGATATCGCCGCCGAGTTGGCGGGCGACGTCGTCTTTCCGACCGCCTTCGACGTGGTCATGCGGCTACGCAAGGCCCTGCAGGATCCCAATCTGTCCATCGACCATTTGGCGGACATGATCGCCCTCGAGCCGCTGATCTCGGGACGCCTGCTCGGCCTGGCCAACTCCGCCGCCTTTAGCCGCCGCGGGCCGGAAGTCCGCGGCGTCAAGGCGGCCGTTGTCCGCCTGGGACTGAATACGGTTCGCTCCACGGCCATGGCCATCGCCATGAACCAGCTGCTGCGGTCCAAGGATCTGGTGCCGTTCAACGATCTGGCCAACCATCTGTGGGAACACTCGCTGCGCACGGCCGTGGCCGCCGAAATCGTCGCTCACAAGATGACCCACATCAGTCCCGACGAGGCGATGCTGGCCGGGCTGGTGCACGACCTCGGCGCCTTCTACATGCTCTACCGCGCCAGCCAGTATCAAGAACTGCGGCAACGACCGGATACAGTGCGTCACCTGATTAGCCAGTGGCACGAGAGCATCGGCCACTCGCTATTGATTGCCTTGTCGCTACCCGAATCGGTCGCCGATGCCATGCGCGATCATGACCAGCCGCGGCCAATGCCGCTGCCGGCGCGAACGCTTTCGGATGTCGTGTATGTCGCCAACTTGATGGCCGGCGGCAAATTCGAGTGGCTTTATCGCGATGCCGACTCAGGCGCCGCCGTCGACTTCGCCCTGCCTGCCGAATACCAGGCGCTGATCGGCGAAGTCGAGCAGCGCGAACACGAGATGCGGGCGGCTTTCGCCTGACCTGCCAGCAGCTGCCGAACGCCGTCGGCAGCACGGTCGCTGGGCTAGAATCAGCGCCATGTTTCAGGAGACCCACATGCGCATCGGCACCCCGCTCTCCCCTTCCGCCACCCGCGTCATGCTGCTCGGCAGCGGCGAACTGGGCAAGGAAGTCATCATCGCCCTGCAGCGTCTGGGCTGCGAAGTCATCGCCGTGGACCGCTATCCGAATGCGCCCGGGATGCAGGTTGCGCACCGCAGCCACGTCATCGCCATGACCGACGGTGCCGCGCTGCGCGCGCTTGTCGAGAAGGAAAAGCCGCATCTCGTCGTGCCGGAGATCGAAGCCATCGCCACCGACATGCTGGTCGAGATCGAGCGCGAGGGGCTGGCGGAAGTGATTCCGACCGCACGCGCCGCACGCCTGACCATGAACCGCGAGGGCATCCGCCGGCTCGCCGCGGAGGAACTCGGCCTGCCGACGTCGCCCTACCAGTTCGCCGACTCACTGGCCGAGTTGCAGGCGGCCATCGCCGGCGGCATCGGCTATCCTTGTATCGTCAAGCCGGTGATGTCGTCATCCGGCAAGGGCCAGTCGATGCTGCGCGGCCCCGAAGATGTCACCAAGGCCTGGGACTACGCCGCTGCTTCTGGTCGGGTAAACCAGGGCAGAGTGATCGTCGAGGGCTTCATCGATTTCGATTACGAAATCACGCAACTGACCGTGCGCGCGGTCGGCGCCTCGGGTCAGGTCGAGACCTATTTCTGCGAACCGGTCGGCCATGTCCAGGTCAACGGCGATTACGTCGAATCCTGGCAGCCGCAACCCATGTCGGCCAAGGCGCTGGCGCGCTCGCGCGAAATCGCCGCCGCCGTCACCGGCAACCTTGGCGGCCGCGGTATCTTCGGCGTCGAGCTGTTCATCAAGGGCGACCAGGTCTGGTTCTCCGAGGTCAGTCCACGGCCGCACGACACCGGACTGGTAACGCTGGNNGTCGACGTCTCGCTGCGCCGGCCCGGCGCCTCTGCGGTGGTCTATGGCGGCATAGAGGCAAAGGGCATTGCTTTCGAGGGTGTGGCAGACGCGCTTGCCGTCCCGGAATCGGATTTGCGCTTGTTCGGCAAGCCCGAGAGCTTCAGGAAGCGGCGCATGGGCGTCGCCGTCGCTGCGGCCGATAATATCGACGAGGCGCGCGCCCGCGCCAAGCTCGCCGCGTCGAAGGTGAAGCCAGTCGGGGGATGACCGTCGTCCGCCGGGCCGCCCCAAGGACGACGCAGCCAGAATGCGGAGCCGCGCCGCGGCGAACAGCCGTCACCCCCTTCCCCAGGAAGGGGGTTGGGGGGAAGGTCGATTTTGCGGATCGGCTGATCCGCTGGCAGAAGCTGCACGGCCGGCACGATCTGCCGTGGCAGGGAACGCGCGATCCGTATCGCGTCTGGCTTTCCGAGGTCATGTTGCAGCAGACGCAAGTGGCGTCCGTCATCCCCTACTACCTGCGTTTTCTCGCCCGCTTTGGCGATTTTGCCGCGCTGGCCGCGGCACCGGCCGAGCAGGTGATGGCACTATGGAGCGGGCTGGGCTATTACGCTCGAGCACGCAACCTGCATGCCTGCGCGCAAACCATCGTTGCCGAACATGGCGGCAGGTTTCCTGACGCACCAGAGATCATCGCCTCGCTGTCCGGTATTGGTCCTTCGACCGCGAACGCGATCGCAGTATTCTGTTTCGGCGCTCGAATGCCCATCCTCGACGGCAACGTCAAACGCCTGCTCTGCCGCCACGCCGGCGTCGCTGGCTATCCCGGCACGCCGACCGTAGAGCGCGAGCTGTGGCGCTTGGCCGAATCGCTGCTACCGGGAAAGGACGTCGACATTTACATTCAGGCGCAGATGGATCTGGGCGCCACGATCTGCACGCGTAGCCGTCCGGCGTGCGTTTTGTGTCCGCTCGCGGACGATTGCGTCGCCTATCGCCAGGACCGCCTTGCCGAACTGCCTGCGGCGCGACCGAGAAAGGCGCTGCCCGAACGCCAGGTCGTGGTGCTGGTGCTGATTTGCGGCGGCAAAGTACTCGTCGAGCAACGGCCGCCAACCGGCATCTGGGGCGGCCTGCTGTCACTGCCCGAGATCGATGCCAGAGCGGACCCTGATAGCGAGACGACGCGGCGCGGCTGGCGGATTCTGTCGCGGCGCACACTGCCCGACTTGAGACACGCATTCACGCACTTTCGGCTGCACATTCGGCCGCTGCTCTGTCAGGTCGAAGCCGTTGGCGTCACCGACAACACGGCCCGTTGGCTTGACTTCGCCTCGCTCGACAAGGCACCACTGCCGGCACCGATCAGGCGACTTCTGGCAACCCTGGACAGGTAAGCGTCAGCGGTTTTCCTTGATCAGCCGGCTGTTTGACGGCTGCACCGGGCGGGCGTTGTTCTTGTACAGGCGCGAGAAGATCGTCACTTGCTCGGCAGAGATCTGCACCGGCTGCTTGAACACCATCCAGAGCACGTCCTCGGTGCACGGCGGCGTCGTCAGCGAGCCCATGTAAGTGTAGTAGCTGCGGTCCTTGGGCAGGAGGTCGTTGAGGTCGATGGCGACCGCTGGCGACACTTCCTGATCGACTTCCAGCGGCAGGTTGTTCCACAGCGTCTGGATTAGCGGGTGCTCACTGCCCCGCTCGAGCAACACGGCGATTATCGCCAGCTTGCCTTCTTCATCGCGATGAAAGAAGTGAATCCCCATGTCGAAGCTCTTGCCGTTGATGCGCTCCTCAGCGGGCCGATGGAAATGGACTTGCTGCAACTGATACCTGCGGCCCATGACACTGATGGTGCTGCCATCGCCGACATTGACCTGAATGTCATGGCCGGTATCGACAATACGAAACTGGCTGCGCTTGTAATCGATGGCGATCGGCTCCAGATCGACCTTGATACCGTCGCGAACGTCGATCGGCGATTGTCGATGCCCGGTGGCGCAAAGCCCATAGTCCGGCCGCAGCTTCGCCCAGTTGGCCGGTGAACCTTCGCCTTCGTAGCTCCATTGGATATTCTTGCGTTCGAGTACTGCATCCTCGGCGTTACGGCGAACAACCGGCGCCCGTAGCGGCCCCGAGGTAGCGAGCTGGCGCTCGCGCTCGTGACGAGTCATGGCCGAGGACGGCGCGCTGGCCGCCGGTACACGCGCCATCGGCTTCGGTTCGGGCCTCGCTTCCGGTTTTTTTGCTTCCGCCTTGGCTGGCGGAGTCTTGGTCTCCGGCGATTTGGCGCCAGCGTAGGGATCTTCGACCTGCGACTTGTCGATCTTCGGCAGGTCGATGAAATGCGGCCGCTCGGCGGGCGACCTGGTTTCCGTGGTTGTGTCCGGTTTGGCCGCATCCGCTACCGGCATCGTGTGCGCCACCGGTGTCTCGGCCGCCGAGAGCATGTCGGCATGCATGACGCCGGGCTTGCCAGGAGCAGCGGCCTTTGCCGCAAGCTCGGCCACTTGCTGCGCTTCGCCGACCGTACGNNGCCGAGATGCTCTCCTCGCGCACCATGTGGTTCGCCTTCATGTACACCCGGCGAACCGTGGCGAAGCGCTTGCCCCCGCAGTCGTAGCGGTTCATCGCCTGGACCGCCGAATAGCTGCCGCCGGCATCGGCGACCTCGCGACCGAGGGTCAGGCGCGTCCACGCGGTGGTCTTGCCGGGCGCTGTGCGGACAATGCGGGCCTTGTCGATCTCCACGCGCTCGCCGCCGGAAGTGGCAACCGCCTGCCAATCGGCAGCCTGGGTCGTCGCGGAAAATACCGTCGCCGCCAGCAAAGCTGAGAAAGTAGTTGAGACACGCATTGAAAGCCCCTGATTTATTTTGCCGTTTCAGTCTTTACGGTCACTAGAATACATACTTTAGCCCCAAATGCCGCCCGGTTGCATTCCCTGGGGGTTTCCAGTAGCGTCGGGACTATCCCCAAGGAGCACTCCAGTGAACGCAAAAGACCAATTCGTAGCCACCCGCGCCCATGTCGATGAAGCAGCGATTCGACCGCTGCCGAACTCGAAAAAGATCTACGTCACCGGCAGCCGCCCCGACATCCGCGTGCCCATGCGCGAGATTGCCCAGACGCCGACGGCCGACGAGCCGAATCCGCCCATTTGCGTCTATGACTGTTCCGGACCCTATACCGACCCGGCAGCGAAGATCGACATCCGCGCCGGCTTGCCCGCCCTGCGGGCGGCCTGGATCGCCGAGCGCAACGATACTGAAGAGTTGTCGGGGCTTTCGTCCGACTACGGCCGGCAACGCTCCACGGATGCCGAAATCGCCGGCCTGCGCTTCGACCTGAAGCGCCTGCCGCTGCGCGCCAGGCCTGGCATGAACGTGACGCAAATGCACTATGCGCGCCGCGGCATGGTCACGCCGGAAATGGAGTTCGTCGCCATCCGCGAGAACCAGCGCCTCGACGCGCTGCCCGAGATCATACGGCGCCAGCATCGGGGCGAGAATTTCGGTGCTGCCCTGCGCCGCGAGATCTCGCC
>PMIF01000123.1:0-500 GCA_003157035.1 Rhodocyclaceae bacterium | reverse complement strand
CTACCAGGCGCTGGAGAAGGTCGATGGCCGCGCCGAAGATCTCACCTGGGAAGTCTTCCGCGATACGCTGATCGAACAGGCCGAGCAAGGCGTCGACTACTTCACCATCCACGCCGGCGTGCTGTTGCGCTACATCCCGATGACCGCCGGGCGCATGACCGGCATCGTCAGCCGCGGCGGCTCGATNNAATTTCCTCTACACGCATTTCGAGGACATCTGCGAAATCTTGAAGGCCTATGACGTGGGCTTTTCCCTGGGCGACGGTCTGCGGCCCGGCTCGATCTACGACGCCAACGACGAAGCGCAACTCGCCGAGCTCAAGACCCTCGGCGAACTGACCGACATCGCATGGAAGCACGATGTCCAAGTGATGATCGAAGGGCCCGGCCACGTACCCATGCACATGATCCGTGAGAACATGGATCTCCAGCTCAAGTGGTGCAAGGAAGCGCCCTTCTATACGCTCGGGCCGCTGACCACCGACATCGCGCCCGGCTAC
>PMIF01000105.1 GCA_003157035.1 Rhodocyclaceae bacterium | reverse complement strand
GGCAGCAGGGAGATGATGCCGAACGCGACGGCACCACTCGAAGCCAGGACGCCGAGGAAGTTGAAAAAGCCTGACCAGAGCACGGCGAAGTTAGGCGGCAGCGAGTGGGTGTAGATGACCGTCGCCACTGCGTTGGCAGTGTCATGGAAGCCATTGACGAATTCGAAGCCCAGGGCGATGAGTAATGCCACCCCGAGCAGGATGTAGGGCAACCACGTCGCGATCTGGCCGCCGGCGTCGGTGATGTCGCTGACCAGGCTATAGCCGGTAAACAACAGGCCAATTGCCAGCAGGCCGAAGAATATGATGGCAGTGATGGGGCCGGGCTTGTGGTCAAGGTGGGGGCGCGACGACGAGGTCGGCAATGCTGCGGTAGCGATATTCATGATGGGAATTGTCGACTCGGCGATAACGATAATCGAGTGATATTAAGAAGAAGGCATGACAGGAATATTGCGGCCGTTGGCCGACGGCCACTCTGGGCCGTTCAGTGACAGGACCCTATACCGTCATGTCCCGGCAACGCCGGTCGCCGACAATTGGCAGCACATTGGACTCCGGCTCGCGGGCCATCATGACTCTTCCCACTGCGTATCTGCGCGGCTACATCACTTGGGCTCGCCGCTTGCCTCAGGCGACCGGCATCATGTTTACTGCCCGCTCGCGCCTGGGTCGTTCGTGCAAGATCATTCTCTTCGGCGTGGGCGTTGTCTTGCCCCTGGGTTCGCTGATTTGGGCTTTGCTGTTCTGGCACGGCCGGCTGGCCATTGCCGCAATTAGGGCGCAGAAGGCTTGGTCCGTCGTGAATGCTGAGAAATGTAGCCCTCGAGTTGGTCTGGCGAAAGCCAATGAGGAGCGTCTAGCGGGGTTCCCTTGGGCAAGAGTGGATTATCCAGGCGAATGACGCGTCGCTGGCTCAAGTTGGCCCTGCGAATGGCATCGCCGTTGTATTTCCAGAATATTGCGTCAAAGGAACCATCCTCGACCATGCGCCGTAACCCTAAATCGATGCGGTCAGCCAATTGCCGATTGTTCCTGTTCACAAAGAAATAGTATGGCCACTGATAGTAGAGCAGCAGTCGCTTTTCTATGCCCAGATGGGGGAGGCTGGACTTCCTGGCCGCATGTTCAGCGAACACCTCATTGATGCCACGCGGGTAGAGATAGAAGCGGTCGTGCGCGACCATGGCAAAGAGCGATTCGTAGCTGGCGGTCAATACCGGAATGCCGTTGGCCCTATACACATCCACGTCGCCCCAGCCAAGACCTTGACCAACGTTCAGCTTTCTCAGGTCGTCGACAGTGTTGACGTTGTCGATCAGCGCCTGGTTCTTCGGCTCGATAAGCGCGATGCGATAGCCAAGCATCCCCTTGCGCAAACAGATACGGATGGGGATGAATATGGCCTCCTTTGCCGCGGACGTGGAGCTCCAGACTACGTCTACCGAGCTTCCCGCCTCGAGTTCGGCCAGCGAGCGTTCCTCATTCATCTCCAGCTTGGAGGGCACAAGCCTATAGCTACCGTACTCCGGCACTGTTCTCTTCAGAGCGACAGAAAGCAGTTCGATCAGGTCGGCAAAGCGGTTGCCGCCGTTGGCTTCGGCGGCGGGATAGACGATTTCGCTTTGGCCGAAGGCGGCGGTCGATATGAGCAGGACGATGACAGCGAATATGTTCATGGCGTAGTCGATCAGCTGCGGCCGATGGTCGTGGTCAGTTGGTCAGGCCACCAGCGCTTCTTTGGGGCCAACCTGCTTGCCGGCAATGTCCTTGATCGGATCTGCCTCACGCGAGAAGAGCAAGGTCGTCAGCGCTTCGCGAAATTCGCTCTCGCGTAGCGGTTTGTGCAGGATCGGCAAACCAGTCCTGTTGAGCGCCACAATTCGTCTCGGCGACGTATCGCCGGTGATCAATAGCGCTGGGATATCCAAGTTGAACTCCTGGCGAATCATCGCTACCGCATCGAGCCCGTTTTCCGCGCCGCGCAAACGATAGTCGCAAATGAGAGCATCGGGCACGGTAGGTGAATCCATGGCTTGCTCAATAGCAGCAGCGGTCGTCTCGGCGGCGATGACGTAACAGCCCCATTGTTCGAGCAGACCACGCGTCGCCTCCAGGATCGCGTGATCGTCATCGAGGACCAGCACGGTACTGCCACGGAAATTGACCGCTCCGTCCACCCGCAGTGGCGGTCGCTTGCTGGTTCCCGTGTTTGTCGCTTGCGGAAAGCGTACCGCGAACATCGACCCGTGTCCCGGCGCAGAAGCCAGCCGGAGCGGCGCGCCCAACAACTTTGCCAAGCGGTCAACTATCGACAGTCCAAGTCCCAGCCCGGGTTGGTCAAGTTGATCTGCGCTCACCTTGTAGAACTCGCCGAAAATCATCTCCTGTTGGTCGACGGCAATGCCGACGCCCGAGTCATAGACGGCCAACTCCAATGTGCCGTTGCACTTCCTTCGGCAGCCGAGCAGAATCCTGCCCGCTGACGTGTAACGAATGGCATTCGTGACCAGATTGCGCAAGATGCGCTCCACCATGAGTGGGTCGCTGCGTATCCAGGCGGAACTGGGGACGACGTGCAAACGAAGGCCCTTGGCCTGGGCTTGTGGCTCGCACTCGTGACGGATCCTGCTGAGCAAAGTCATCACCGGAAAGTTGGAAAACTGTGGCTCGATCAGGCCGGCATCCAGCTTCGATACATCGAGCAAGGCGACGAACATTTCGTCCATCGACTCCGTGCAGCGCAGAACGTTCGCCAATGGACGTTGCGCCTGAGGTGGCAAGTCAAGGCTGCGCAGCGTACCGAGGAACAGGTGCAAGGCGTGTACCGGCTGCCGCAGATCGTGGCTGGCCGCCGCCAGGAATCTCGATTTGGCCTGGTTCGCCAATTCTGCAGACTCCTTCTGCACGGTCAGGCAGGCGACCAGGTCACTCTGTTGCTCGGCAATCTTGCGGTCGGTGATGTCCTGGTTTACACCGATCAGCTTGGTCGTGCGGCCGCCCTCATCTGTCTCGATCTTGAACCGAATCAGCACCCAACGCAGACCGCCATCGGCACAGACAATGCGAGCCTCTGTTTGTGACAGAAAGCCGGCATCGGTCATGCCGATCGCTGCCCGCAGTGTTGCCGTGACGGCACCAGCATCGTCCGGATGAAGCAGCTTGCGCGCGAACTCGCCTGCCGACATGCGGTAGCCACCGATAGCTGCATGGCCAATGCGGTGGAGCGAATAGTACTGATCGTTGAAGGTGAATTCGTCACGTCCGACGTCGTATTCCCAATAGCCGAGGCGCGATATCTTCAGCGCCTCGGAGAGAGACGCTTCGCTCTTCTGCAGCGCTACTTCGACCCGCTTACGTTCGGCGATATCGCGCAACAGCTCTTCTTCCGCATCGGCGCGTTCGTCGCGAAAGCGATTGATCGCCTGCACCAGGGTATCCAGTTCGTCGTGACGCGGTCGCTGACGATGCAGGGCGATCGGCGGCACCGCGCCATGTTGACGCAGATTCGTCGCTTCCAGTTCCTCGGCCAGCGTTTTCAGATGGCGTATGACCAGTCGATGGACGATGAAGAACAGCACCGCGGCAAGCCCGCCGATCTGGAGCAATTCCGCGGCAATTTCGGCGAGGACGTTGTCCATCAGAACCTTGCGCAGTTCTTCGTATGACTCCGTTACGCGGAGTGTGCCGATCTTCTTTGAGCCGTCCGGCGCCATCAGGTCGACCGTCCACACGCCATCCGGCTCATGGGCTTGGTCGGGACGCAGCAAGCCTGCGACGACCTTGTCGCCAACCAATACTTCAGCCTGGACGATCGAGCCCGACAGCGTCATGCCTTTCATGAAGGCTGTGAGGCCGGCGACATCGAAATTCCACAGGTCGCGGGAGATGCCCGAGAGGTTTTGCGCCACATTCTTCCGGGCTTCCTCTTGGGCTGCATTGAACATCCGGTCACGCTCGTGCATTGCGGTCGAACCCGACACCACTGAGAACATCAGAGCAGCCGCGGCCACTACTGAAAGCAGTATTTGGCTATTGAGACTGGTGCATTGCAGAAAGCGCATGGCGGGGATCAAAGGAGTCGGATGTGCCGCCAGTAGTTACCACCGGAATGTGACACGAATGTGACGCAAGGCATTGAAAAACATATACCTCCGTACAGCTTTCAAAGTCGGATGGCTGCGCTACTCTGACCCCGCTGCGATTGCGGGAACCGGACTCGCGACGTGGCCCGAAATCGGTTCCACAACTGACGTCTTGCGAAGGTGGCGGCAACGGCATGGCCCATTACACACTGATCATCGAAGACCATCCGCTCTACCGCGAGGGGCTCGGCGACACGCTGGCTTCAATTCTTACCGACACCGTCGTGCTCAAGGCTTCCAGCGCCGAGGAAGGCTTGATGCTGACCGACCACCTACAGGAAGTCCGCTTGATCTGCCTGGATCTTGGCTTGCCGAATCTCCAGGGTATCGATGCCGTCTCAGTGGTCCGCGCCAAGTTTCCCAAGGCAGTGCTCATTGTCGTGTCCGGCACGGAAGAGGCGGGTCTGCAAAAGCTGGCCGTGGAACGCGGCGCCGACGCCTTCATTCCGAAGTCGGCCCCGGGACACGAAATCGCCGCAGTGGTGCATCGAGCAATGGCTGGCGAATGGCTGGTGCCGAGGTTTGACCCTGGCGGCGCCAAATCGGCTGACAGTAGGCGCGCATCGCCATTCCTGACGGGACGTCAAAGTGAAGTCCTGCATCTGTTGCATATGGGTCTCAGCAACAAGCAGATCGCCAAGCGCCTCGATCTTGCCGAGGTGACCGTGAAGTTGCACGTGTCCGGGATATTTCGCGCCTTCGGCGTCAATTGCCGCTCCAAGGCTCTCTTGATCGCTCGCAGGGCAGGCTTGTTGTCTTCTGCATAGCGTCGTCAGTGGCTGGTACGAGGCCGGACCATGCGCACAGCATACCCAATCTGCAGAACCAATGATTTCTCAAGCTCTTGAATATTGCGCTTGATTTCACAATTCACCTAAGGGGCATCTCATGCTGGGCATCGATCAAAAGCGTTCGATCATCTATCTTCTAATCATTCAAGCCTACGCGGGCGTCGCTTTCGCCCAAGAGAGCCAACCGGCCGGCTCGGCGGTCGACAGAATCGTCGTTCAGGCGCAGCGCGCCACAGAAGCCGACGCGCGGGCGGCGCAGGAAGAAGCGCCCAATATTGTCAACGTGATCACCACGGAAGAGATGCGCAAGCTTCCCGATGTCAA
>PMIF01000165.1:536-11436 GCA_003157035.1 Rhodocyclaceae bacterium | reverse complement strand
TCGTTTCTGCACTGCTAGAATTGCTCCAGCAGCAAATGGCCGGAAACTTCGATGGCAGGTCAGCAGGTCAGAATCTTCCATCAATAGCAATAGGAACGGGAACATGGAGTTCACGCAAGACTGGTTTAGTCACAATATCCCAACCTGGACCAAACTACTGTCCCAGCTTCGCGGCAAGAGCCTTGTCCGCGCGCTCGAAATAGGCGTTTTCGAAGGCCGCTCGACCTGCTGGTTACTCGAGAATGTACTGACCGGTGACGGTGCCACGGTCGATTGTATTGACACTTTTGCCGGTGCCATGGAGCACTGCGAACTGGATCTGTCGTCCCTCCAAACACGCTTCGAGAGCAACGTCACTGCATGGCGCAGTCGGGTTAACGTGCACGTGGGTATGAGCGCCGAGATCCTGCCGACGCTTATCGGACCTTATGACCTTCTCTACATCGATGGCTCGCATACGGCTCGTGATGTTCTGGTAGACACCGTTTTGGCATGGCGTCTGGCGGCGGACAACGCCATTCTGATCTTCGACGACTATGCCTGGCCGAAATACCCCGACCAGCCTTGGTTCAGGCCACAAGTGGCCGTCGACTCCTTCCTGGCATGCTTTGCTGGCTGGTACGAAGTCCTGGATGTGGGGTATCAGATGGCCATCCGCAAGCGTGCCCAATTTAGTCCTCCTGCCCAGATGGCAAGACCGCCAGCGAAGACCCCCGCTTTACGCGCGGACGCGTGGGCATTCAATAGCTCCAGCGCCGAACAAACCACCTACAAGATCGAGATTCCGCAGAAACGTGGTTTCCGCTGAGGGTCGATCTCTCCGTGGAGGATGCTCTTGCCATGACTCGTACGCTTCAGGGATCCCTATATGTGGGCGGCCAAATCTCCCAAAAGGTGACCCTGACGATAGGTGGCCCGATTGCGGCCCCATCCCTGGTGTCCTGCGTCATGATTACCCGTGGCGGCCTGTCCCCCGGACAATACGCCGTCGAATGCTTTCGGCGTCAGACCTATGCCAATCGCGAGTTGGTCATTGTCGTCGATGGTTCCGCAGTTGAATTGCTCGAGCATGTAGCCACCCTGAACGACGCCAGGATCCGTTGCGTTCGGCAGACAGGCCCCAAAATACCGCTCGGGGAATTGAGGAACCTAGCAATTGCCAACGCTCTCGGGGAGTACATCTGCCTTTGGGATGACGACGACTTGTCGGACCCGGAGCGCGTTGAAGTGCAACTGGCGGCGCTGCAGGCAAGCGGCGCCGATGCCTGCCTGCTGCACCGGTGCACCCTCTGGTGGCCAAAGAGACATCGGCTAGGCATTTCGCGCGCCCGACTATGGGAAAATAGTACCCTTGCCCGCAAAGCCGTATTGCCGGCCTTTCCGGCGATCCAGTATTGTGAGGACACTCCCGTGATCGAGGAACTGTCCTGGCGTAGCCCGATCCTTGGCCTGGAGGCGCCGCACCTCTACACCTATATCTTCCACAATGCCAATTCGGTGGCGGGAGACAATTTCGTTGCCCATTTCAATCATGCCGGGAAACGCTGGCTGGGTGATGACTATGTCGCCAGGCTGGAAAGCCTGAATGCACGGCTACCAGTGCGGGACTATCTCGCCCATCTGGCGGAGCCGGATACGTTGCAGGGTGGCACGAGCCTGACTCAGGCTGCGACCAAAGAAATGCCGCTGGTGTCAATTGTCGTCCGCAGCATGGGGCGCCCCGAGCTTCAGTTGGCGCTGGCATCCCTGGCGGCACAGCACTACCCGTCGCTGGAGGTCATTGTCGTCGACGCCTCGGGCGGTGCGCATCCACCATTGCCGAATCTCGCCTGGCGTCCGGGACATAGCGTTCGGCTAGTCGGTACCGGCCAGCGCCTGTCCAGACCCCGTGCCGCGAATGTCGGCCTTGACTCTGTCACGGGGGAATGGTTTGGCTTCCTGGACGATGACGACACATTCGATGCGGAACATGTTGCGCAGCTTGTTATCGCCGCACAAGGGACGAGCAATTTGGTTGTCTACGCGCTTTCCCGCGTATTGGGTATCGATGGCGAGGTGCGATCGGTAATGGGGCTGCCTTTCAATCGGTCGTCGCTTTTCTATGCCCCCCTATTTGCATTTCCTGCTGCGCTGATCAAGCGGAGCGTCCTTGACCTTGGCTGCCGTTTCGACGAGAGCATGGACATCTGTGAGGATCGGGACTTTTTCGCCCAAATTGCCACGTACTCCGATTTTGCGCATATCGATTTGGCGACATTCAACTATCACGTTGAACTGGGCACTTCGGGCACGGGCCAAGGAAATAACCGAAATAGCGTTCGGATGCAGCGTTTCGTTCAATTGTTGCAGGCAAAATGGCAAGGTGACGGTGCCTACCACGGTTACAGGGCGCAGCGGTTCACCTTTCGTGCCATAGAGTCCGTTGGCCGCGGCGATTCGACACGGGCTAGGGCGCTTCTTGAGCAGGCCTTGCGGGAGTACCCGGACGACCCTAACGCGCTGGCTTATCTGGGGCATCTATTGTCACTGGCCGGCGAGCGGCGGTCCGCCGAAGTGCCGCTAAAGCGCGCAATCGAACTCCTTCCCTACGTCGGACAGTTCCGTCTATGGCTAGCGCTTCACCTGGAGCACGTCGGTAGTCTTGCCCTGGCCCGCAAGGAGGCATGGTTGGCGGCTAGCGACCCCACCGTGCGCGAAGCGGCATCGGACCTCCTGGCGCGGCTGGGCGGCCCTCCCCCGAAGCCGCTGGCAAAGGTCGAACGTCCGGCTCAACCCAATGTGGCGCAGCTGCGCACGAAGCCATGCCCCTGTGGCAGTGGCAAGCGCTACAAGCATTGCTGCGGAAAATTGACAGCCCCTGCCACTGTGGCAGCGGCGGGCGACGCAATTGCCAGGCAGGCACTGGCGGCATACCAGGCCGGCGAGGCTGTAGCCGCGATGCGGCTGCTGGCTGACCTTTCACCCGAAGTACTGACACAAGGTGCAATGGCCCTGGCGTGCGGCGATTGCTCTCGAGACATGCAGCGCTACGATGTTGCCCTGTCCTTTTATCGGCAGGCCGAACTGCTTGGCGAAGTACCCCGAGCCGTCGACGCAGTAGGTCGGTGTTGCCAGCGCTGGTACAAGCCGGAACGCGACGGTTCGATGCGACGAAAGATCGCCCAACTGATTCAACGATTCGACGTGGCGCGGGTAGTCGGCGCTCCAGGCGGGGCACGATGCGGACCGCTCCATATCATTGGCGACCTTAGTACTGTCGGTGAGTCGCAGCATCGCGCCTTGGGCTACTACGAGACGCTGGCACAAAGCGGGGCCGTACGCCTTTGGTCGTTGGTGCCGCCGTTGCCGGAACTTGCGCAGCGCTACCCAATCGAGACTATCGATATTTCGGGTGGGCGCTTTCCCGGCGAAGGCCACTTTCTGTTCATCGGTATCGATTTCGGATACGGTCATTGGCTGGAGGAAAGCTGCCCGACCAGGATCACCCTCTGCGTTGACTCGGACCGGATGGACATGTTGATCGCCCGATTGGTGGAGCTGGAAGAGATTCCGGAGGGCTTCGCGATTGATCTGACATATCCTTCCTCATGGTTTCGCAATGAAGTTGGCCTGCCCGGGGCGGTGGAGTATCCGCTGATCGATACCGCGTACCCATGCCCTCGTCCTACCGTGCCGGCTTCGGCAGGGGCAATGGTCATCGGGCGACATAGCCGCGACAGCGATGCGGAATTTCATGCCAACGATCCGGCCTTCTTCCGGCGATTGATCAGTGAAGGCTATCAGGTTCGGATCCTCGGAGGAACGCGGCTTGCGGTTGCGCTGAGAAGCGACGCCGCGGGGAGCAACGTTTCCCTGCTGCCCGAAACTGCAACGCCCGGCGGCGTCGCGAAATTTCTCGACGGACTGGATTGCTTCGTCTATCGGATACCTTCTCATCTGACCGATACGAGTGGTACCGTGGTCATGGAAGCGATGTCCGCAGGCCTGCCGGTGGTGCTATTTCGGCAGCGGGTTGGCGCTGCCGAACTAATCGAACACGGCAGCAACGGTTTTCTCGTGGTGACCGAAGAGCAAGCGTTGGATTGTATCCGGCGCTTGTCACACGATCTGTCGCTGCGCCATTCTATGGGTACGGCGGCACGGCGGACGATAATGCGCTTGATGGCTGTCCAGACGGGCGAACTGTTGGATCGCTACGGAAAGTCTGCCCGAGGCGAAGAGGCCGACCATATGACGGCTGCCGGCAGTGTAACGACCCAGTGAAATGGCCCGCGGCTCTGTGCGCGAGTTGGTCATCGCCGCCGCTTCCCCGGAACGGCTCGTGCGACCGCCAGCGGAAAGTCCGGTACTCCGCGCGGCACGATGGTGACTGGCGATTGGCTGCCCTCTGTGAGGGCCTTGACGCGTTCTGACACGTAGAGATCGAGCATCTTGTGCGTGATTCGACCTGACTTGGCCATGTCCGCCTTCCCACTCAGGCCCTCGATGAGCGCCTTGGTGAACGCGCCATTGCCCCAGGTGGGCGATTCCTGGGCCGACTGGCGGCCGGTACTCGCTGTAAACACCACGACGCCGTTCTCTGCACTTGCAAGTTCATTGACCACCGCAGTAGTGTCTGGAGCCAGGCCGCGCAAGCCGGTCCCCAGTACATTTCCGGCGTGGCAAGTGTCGACGAAGAACAGCGCTTTGCCGGGCAGCGAGACGAGCGTATTGCGGATTTCAGTGAATATCACGCCGGTGCGCTTCAGGCGCTTCACGTCGGTATCGTAAGGCAGATAGTAGTACACGCCATCCGCGTCGTTGACCCCGTGGCCGGCAAGAAAGACCACGGCGACGTCGCGTGCCGTCACCTCGCGGCGAATCCACTCAAGTCCATCGAGGACGTCGTCCCGGCGAGCCCGCTCGTCGGTCAACAACCTCACCACGACCTTCCGATAGAGACGGCCGTCCTGAGTGCGAAACTGATTCGAAAGATCCGTGGCGTCCTTGGCTGAGTACGCCAATTGGATCGTCTTGTCGGCATACTTGCTGACGCCGACAGAGAGCATGTAGAGGGCCGGGAGCAGGCTGTTCTCGAGGGTGCCCTCATTGGCTGGCGCGGCCGCAACAGGTTCGCGTGCTTCCGTGGCGCCGGGACGCTGCGCCGAATCGCTGGCGTCGCGCTTGACGTGCAGCACACCGGGAGGCGAGACGCCATGACGGTTCTCGGCGAACACCATGACGTCAGCGTCGCTCTCCGGAAGCGGAAGCGGGATTTCGAAGGTGTCGCCCCGGCCTTTGGCGCCGCTCATCGCGAGCCCGCGCAGTGCCGCGACTTCCGGAACGGTGACAATGGCGCCATTGACCCGCACGCGCAGACGAAGCATGGGTGCGTCTGGCGGTGCCTGCACGTTGACCACAATGCGGATCTGGCTCGAATTGGCAAGATGGCCGTCGTCCGGGGAGACGATGCGGACGACCGGCGGCAGTCGCTCGGCCACCTTCTGGTCACCTGTCGGTTGCTCACCGACCCTTTTGTCTGCGGCCAAGGCGGCCTGTTCGTCCCCGAGCCCCAAGACTGCAGCAATGAGTTCCGGGCGATAGAACTTATCGCGAAACCGCGATGCCGGGAAGAAATCTGCGGCGCGTTCAAGGCCCCGATCCACTTGCCAGCCGAGCAGATCCTCGCCTCCCGGGCTCACCGCAAAATATCCGCCCGGCGTCCAGGCGACCCAGCGTCGTCCGTCCGCTAGCGGCAGCAGGGCAATCTGCTCACTACCATCCTTCATTCTGTACCAGCGCACGGTTCCGTCGCTGAAAGCAGCGACTGCCCAACGACCATCGGCGCTCAGGTTCACCTGCCAGCTTGTCCCAGGCGCACTTGTGCGCCACAACTCGCGCCCGGAGTCGTCGTAGCAGCGGACGGCGAAACTTGTGCCAATGACCACCCGGTCGCCCTGCTGCGAAACTGCAGCAGTCAAGGACACCTCGTTGTCTTCGAGTCTCACGGAGCGACCATTGACGGTCGGCGCGGATCCCTCGAACCAGCCCGCTACCGAAGTGCGTCCGGCATTTGCCATCGGCAGCGACCAGTCTCCCTTGGCCTTTACCAACGCCAGGCTGCGCAGATCGAAAGCGCTTTCCGGGTTGCTGGTCGATCGCACCGCAACTGCGGCCCCATCCGGGGCCAAAACAAACCCGCGACGCATACCGCGGTAGTCGCTCAACTCGGGCGAGACCGCCACCACGCGTTGCCCAGCGGAATCGACACTCCCCCAGGACGGATCGGCAGCGCTATACAGCACGCGACCGTCGCCGAGCGCAACGAGTCCGGTGACGGTGTTCTTGGCGATTGGCGACTCGCTCATGCAGGTCGACTTCTGTCGTTGGGCGACACAGAGAGTGAACCGGCCCAGACTGTTCCGCCGCGTGCCGGCGCCGTAGATGCGCTGCCCGTCCGCAGCCCAGGCCACCGCGCTCAAGCCCTCCGGCGACGAGCTGACTGCAGTGATCGCATACGCCCGTCGCAAGTCGGCGGCATCGACCACCGTGATGACCGGCAGGTTGGCCGCGCCCACGGCGAGCTGCTTGCCATCCGGCGAGAAAGCGACCCCGTACGGAATCTCCCGACCCTGTGCGGGTTGACGCTTGATAAGCCGCAGGCCTTGCTGCATTGCTTCGTAGATGCGCAGTGCCCCATCGGCGGACGTCACCGCCAATCGATGGCCGTCCGGCGACCATGCGAGACCGCGAATGTCGCCGCCGACGTCGGCATCACCCGCAACTTCGCGGGCGTTACGCCAACCGTCATCGCTGGCAAACAGACGCACGCCACCGGTGCCCCAGAGCCCAATGGCCAGCAGGCGCCCATCCGGAGAAAACGCGATCGCGGTGATCACGTTGGGCAGGCCGGTGATCCGGTGAGCTATTTCTGCGGTGGACCGATTGACCAGGTAGACGTCATTCTTTGCCGACCATCCGGCGGTCGCAAACAAGCTTCCATCGGGAAGCATGGCCGCTGCAAACAGTTTGCCGTCGTTGCCGGGCGCGGACGGCGGGCGAAATACCTGGATCAGCCGTCCCGTTGTGATGTCCCACACGCGGGCCGTCTTGTCCTCCGCGGCGGTTATGGCGAAGCGGCCAGCCCGGTCGGCGGAGATTGCCCGAATAGGTGCGATGTGGGTGCCCGTCTCGATTCGCAGCGACAGGGCTTCGGCTGGCTCAATCGCACCCAATGCGGCGACCGGGCACAACACCGCCGCGCCGACGCAGAGCAATCGGCGAATTCCCGCCCGCTCGGCCGGTGCGAGGCAAGACAAGGCCATCTGCCTCAGCAACCGGTCTTGCGGAACTCGATTCGCTCGTCAAGCGCATCGGACGCGTCGCCCTTGCCGGTTCCGATCAACGTCTGGCGTGAACCGTAGCCTTGCGCCGACGACTTCTTTGCGAAAGCAGGCTTGATGGCGCTGGCTTTATGACGAATGAATTCCGCGCGCTGCAGCGACAGGCGCTCATTCAAAGGCTCGGAGGCGCCGCGCGTCGTGTGGCCTCCCACCTCGATGCAGCCGCTCTGAGCCACAGACTGCTTGGCGATCTCCGTCAGCCATAACTGGTAGGGATGCTCGTTGCCGGTGAACGCTGTTGCGCCCGGCTTGAAGGGGAAGCGTATCGCCAGCCTGTCGCCGGCAAGACCCATAGCGACAAGCTCAGAGAAGGCCTTCATGGAATCCGCCTTGCGGCCGAGCTTGAGGTCGCTCAGATACATGCCGCCGTAAACGCGTCCTTGCCGGCCGGCCGGATTCTTGAGGACTGCCTGATACAGGGCGAGGGCGTCCTTATAGCGCCCGTCCTCGTAGGCAAGCTTGGCTTCGTTGATCGTCGCTGCGGCAAGGATGCTATCGACGTAGGCCGGGTGAATCGGATCCCCGGCCTTGGTGCCCTGACAAGTCTTGATGTAACCCTCTACGGCGCTGTCGCGCAGCCACACCGGCAAGTCGCGGTAGAAGGGCTGTGGCGTAGCGTCGATGCCCGCAGGCAGGGCTCGTGACAGACCCTTGCTGATAATTTTGCCGGTCTTAAGGTCCGCCAGGGCAAAGCAAACGCGATAGACATCCTTCTCGCCGTCCGCCTTTCCCTGCAAGTTGACTGGCGTAAAGGTACCGATGATGATCAGCGGTAGCTTGGCCACGACCGATTCGCTGAATGGCTGCACTTCGACCTGCGGGAAGCCACTGCGGACCATGTCAACGACCATCTCGCCCACCGCGGCGGTGGCCACCGTCTGCACGCCGGAACCACCGTCTACGAGCGGATCGACGATCAGCGGAACCTTCGTGTTCGGCGCGAGTTGAGCCTTTGTCAGGACCTCCTGGGCAGCGATCCGGACGGCTTCATTGAACGGTACGGGTACCAGTACTGGCGCAGGCGCAGGCGCAGCCGCCGGCGCAGGTGCCGCGGCGGTGGTCGCCGGCGGCTCGCCGGCACATCCGGCCAACAGAAACACGCCGAGCGCGACGGCGCCTAGCGTAGGGTGCAGACACCTACCCGTTAAGCTTGGCGATGCAGACCGATTCCGCTTGGCGTCCGGGTCGATGCAGTTCGCGATTGGGCTATTCATTTTGGCGACTCCTCCTGTTGGGCAGGTGCAGCGTCAACCCCTTCGCGCTGTTCTATCGGTGGACGCAAATTAATACTAGCACCACCTGTCAGTAGCAATAAACCATGAACCTGACACGAGAATTTCGTTGGCCTGCTGGCTACAGCAGCACCAGGTTGTCGCGGTGAATCAACTCCTCGTTATCGAGGTAGCCAAGCAGAGCCTCGATTTCGGCACTTCCGTGGCCGGCGATTCGCCGCGCTTCCGAACTCGAATAATTCACCAGGCCGCGAGCGACTTCGTTGCCATCGCCGGTGCGACAGGCGACGGCGGCGCCACGTTCGAAATCGCCGTCAACCGCTTTGACGCCGACCGGTAGCAGGCTGCGGCCGGACGACAGGGCCTTGACAGCGCCCTCATCGAGGGTAACGCTGCCGGCCAGTTGCAGGTGATCGGCCAGCCACTGCTTGCGTGCCGTCAGCGGCGATTCGGTGGCGTAGAGCAGGGTGCCGATCGCTTCGCCCCTTGCCGCTCTTGCTAGCGCATCACTTTCCCGGCCGCTGACGATCAACGTGTGGGCGCCACTGCGCGCCGCCCGTTGCGCCGCACGCACCTTGGTGATCATGCCGCCCTTGCTGATGCCGCTGCCGGCGCCACCAGCCATGGCTTCGTAGGCACGATCATCGGCGCGGCCTTCATCGATCAACGTCGCGGCAGGATCCTGCCGCGGGTCGGCGGTGTAAAGACCCTTCTGATCGGTGAGGATGATCAGTGCATCGGCCTCGACAAGATTGGCCACCAGGGCGCCGAGCGTATCGTTGTCGCCGAACTTGATCTCGTCGGTGACGACGGTATCGTTTTCGTTGATGATCGGCACCACGCCGTAACCGAGCAAGGCCTGCAAGGTCGAGCGGGCATTGAGATAGCGCTTGCGATCGGCAAGATCCTCGTGAGTGAGAAGAACCTGCGCCGCCTTCAGCCGGAGCTCGGCGAACACCGACTCATAGGCTTGGGCAAGACCCATCTGGCCGACTGCCGCGGCGGCTTGCAGGTCGTGCATCGCCTGCGGCCGCGCCGACCAGCCCAGGCGCTGCATGCCGGCGGCGATGGCCCCAGAAGAGACCAGCAGCACCTCACGGCCGGCGGTGTGTAGCGCCGCGATCTGCCGGGCGCAATCGCCGATGAAGTCGAGCGCCAGTCCGGCACCGTTGTTGGTGACCAGCGCGCTGCCGACCTTGACCACTAGCCGCTTACTCTGCGCGATCCGGGTTCTCATGGGACCGAGTTTGTTCCATGTGTTCCATGATAGCGAAAGTGAGCTCACGACAACCTCCGCCATCGATTGCCGATATGACGAAATGCCGCGCCACTTTGCCATAGCCCTTGACCAGCGCTGCGATCCTTGCCTTGCGCTCTTCCTCGGGCACCAGGTCGATCTTGTTGACGATCAACCAACGCGGCTTCTTGTAAAGTGCTTCGTCGTACTTCTTCAATTCCTTGAGAATAGCCTTCGCCTCGGCGACCGGATTGACCTCCGGGTCGAAGGGTGCGATATCGACGAGGTGCAGTAAGAGATGAGTACGCTGCAAGTGACGAAGAAACTGATGGCCGAGACCGGCCCCTTCAGCGGCACCCTCGATCAGGCCGGGAATATCGGCGATGACAAAGCTGCGGTTATTGTCGACGCGCACCACACCGAGATTGGGTTGTAGCGTCGTGAATGGATAGTCGGCCACCTTTGGCTTCGCCGCCGATACAGCGCGGATGAAGGTCGACTTGCCCGCATTGGGCATACCGAGCAGGCCAACGTCGGCCAGCACCTTCAGCTCGAGGCGCAGATCGCGCCGTTCGCCCTCGCCGCCGGGCGTACATTGCCGCGGAGCCCGGTTGGTGCTCGACTTGAAATGAAGGTTGCCGAGTCCGCCCTGGCCGCCCTTGGCGATCAACGCCCGCTTGCCGTCAGCGTCGAGGTCGCAGATGACCTCGCCGGTGCCGATGTCGGTAAACACGGTTCCGACCGGCACGCGCAACTCCATATCCTCGCCGCCCTTGCCGTAGCAATCGGCGCCGCGGCCGTTCTCGCCCTTTTGGGCGCGAAAGATGCGCGTGTAGCGGTAGTCGATCAGCGTATTCAGGTTGCGATCGGCAATGGCCCAAATGGTGCCACCGCGACCGCCGTCACCGCCGTCGGGACCGCCGAAGGGAATGAACTTTTCCCGCCGGAACGAAGCGACACCGTTGCCGCCATCGCCGGCAACCACTTCAATCTTGGCTTCGTCGAAGAATTTCATTGCTGAGCCCGAAACAAAAAAGGCCCTATCGCGA
>PMIF01000165.1:0-393 GCA_003157035.1 Rhodocyclaceae bacterium | reverse complement strand
CCGAAGCGCTTGACGCCCAGGCGTTTGGATTCTGAATCGCGGCCGTTACGGGAACTACCGCCTGCCTTTTTATGTGCCATGGTTGGTAACTCCTGTACTTACGCCGAAATGCCGGCAATCTCGATTTCGGTGTAGTTCTGCCGATGCCCCTGATGTTTCTGGTAATGCTTGCGGCGGCGCATCTTGAAAATGTTCACCTTGGGATGACGGCCTTGCGCAATCACCTTCGCCGTAACCGTGGCGCCAGCGACGATAGGCGTACCGATTTTCACCGATTCGCCTTCGCCGACCATGAGCACCTGGTCAAGCGTGATTTCTGCGCCCACATCCGCCGGTATCTGTTCTACCTTAATCTTTTCGCCGGCGACAACGCGATACTGCTTGCCACCGGTT
>PMIF01000094.1 GCA_003157035.1 Rhodocyclaceae bacterium | reverse complement strand
TTGACCGGGCCGTCGCCCTCGGCGACCGTCAGCACCTCCTGGTCGCCGACGCGCACCTTGATGATCACCGACGAGTTCATCTCGTTGGTGCATGGTTCGCTGACGATGACCTTGAACTCGACCAACTCGAAGAAAGGCGTGTGGCGGCCGAGCATCCGCCGCACCACCAGCTCGAACGAACTCTCCGCCGCCTCGAACTGATAGCCCTCGTGCTCGAGTTCCTTCAAGCGCTCGAGAACCTTGCGCGTCGCGGCAGAATCCTTGTCCAGCGTCGGATCGATCGCCCGGATGCGCGCCAGCAGGGTGCTGCGCCCGGCGACTTCCGACATCAGCGTCCGCCGGCTGTTGCCGACCAGTTCGGGATTGATGTGCTCGTAGGACTGCGGATTCTTCACCACGGCGTCGATGTGCATGCCGCCCTTGTGGGCGAAAGCATCGGCGCCGACGTAGGCCGCCTTGTCATTGAGCGGCATGTTGGCGATCTCGGCCACCGAACGGGCGACCTCGACCAGCGTTTCCATGCCTTGCTCGGCAATACACCGGTAGCCGAGCTTCAATTGCAGGTCGGGAATGATCGAACACAGATTGGCGTTGCCGCAACGTTCGCCGATGCCGTTGATCGTGCCCTGCACCTGCCGGGCGCCGGCCTCGACGGCCATGATCGAATTGGCCACCGCCAGCTCGCTGTCGTTGTGGCAGTGAATGCCGATCGGTAGATCATGGCGGCCGACCACGGCGCCGACCAAGTCGTAGATGTCACACGGGAAGCTGCCGCCGTTGGTATCGCACAGACACAGGCAATCGGCGCCAGCGTCGGCTGCCACTGCCAGGGTCGCCAGGGCGTAGCCGGGATTGGCCTTGTAACCGTCGAAGAAATGCTCGGCGTCGTAGACGACTTCCTTGCCGCATTGTTTGAGGTAGCGGATGGTGTCGCCGATCATGGCTAGATTCTCATCCAGCGTGGTACGTAGAATTTCCGTGACGTGGTAATCCCAGCTCTTGCCGAAAATCGTGATTGCTGCCGTGCCGGCTCTCAGCAACGACTGGACGTTGCCATCAGCCTCGACGGCAATACCGACCTTGCGCGTGGCGCCAAAGGCGATAATCTTCGCCTGGGTCAGCTTCAACTCGGCCGCGCGGGCAAAGAACTCGAGGTCCTTGGGATTCGAACCGGGATTGCCGGCCTCGATGTAGGCGACCCCGAGCGCGTCGAGGTGCACGACGATCTTCAGCTTGTCCTCGACGGAATAGGAAATGCCTTGCGCCTGCGCGCCGTCACGCAGTGTCGAGTCGTAGATGGAAACGCGGTTCATGGTCGTCGCGGGAGGGGCCTCTGGAGGGTGGATTTTACAGGCTGAGCGCAGCCCCGGACCGTTCGCGACCGGCTTGGTTCAGATATTTCACGCCGCCGGCGGTTGGCGCTCGGCGAGGTAGGCAGCCAGCTTGCGGTCGGCCCCGAGGATATGCCGGAACACCAGCTCCTGAGCCAGATACTCGAACATGTCGCCAACCTCGCAATGACCCGCCCGGCAACAAGCGGCCAGTTCGGTTGCCCGTACCGACAATTGCTGATGGATGGCGACGTGTTCGGCAAGCTCGGGATAGCCATGCTTGACCATCAGTGCTTCCTCTTCGCGGAAGTGCTCGCCAACATAGGCCAGCAAGGCATCGGCATGGTCGGTAACGACATCCGCGCCTGCTCCGCTCACAATGGCGGACAACAGACGGTTGGCGAGGCCGAAGAGCAGGCGATGTTGGTCGTCGGTTTCCGCTCGCCCGCACTCGTAGGAGGCATGCCAGACTAGCTTGACCAGGCCGCCCATCGCTACGCGATCGTCCTCGACTGCGCTGACAGCATCCACCTCAACACGATCGCGGCCGTTTTGCTTGGCACAGTAGAGCGCCTCGTCGGCAGCACGGAGGAGGTCATCGGCACGACAACCTCCATCCCCCCGCATGACCGCGACGCCGACGCTGATAGTCACGCGGCCGAGCGGCGAATCCTCGTGAGCCATCCCCAGATCGGCTACCGCATGTCTCAGCGCCTCCGCCAACCGGCGCGCCATGTCCAGGTTGGCGTCAATCAGGACGATGCAGAACTCTTCGCCGCCGTAGCGCGCCGCCAAGTCGGTGGCGCGCTTGGCAGCCGCTTGTAGACAGCCGGCGACGGCGCGCAAACACTGATCGCCCGCCTGATGGCCGTAACGATCGTTGTAGCGCTTGAAATAGTCGACATCGACCATCAGCAGCGCCAGCGGTTGCTCTTCGCGCAGGCAGCGCGCCGCCTCTCGCTCAAGTACGCTGTCGAGAAAGCGGCGGTTGTGCAACCCGGTCAGCGGGTCGCGCATCGCCTGTTCGCGCAACTGCTGCTGCAAGGCGGCGATCTCGGTCAGTTGTACTTGCAAACGTTGATTGGCGGACAGAAGGTCCGCCTTTCGCTGCCGCAGATCCTCCCGCGTCTGCCGCAATTGGCTGTTCCGGACGAAGCCGACATTGCCGACCACGACCAAATAAATCGCCAAGCCGAGGATGCAGGTCGCCGTGACCTGCCAATTCGTCGCCGGCTCGAAGCGCATGCCGGTAGCAAGATAGCCAAAGGCCATGCCGGCCGCAGCGGCCAACAGCGTCTTGCCAACCCCTGGCCAACCGGTGTTCGTTGCGCTATTGACCAGCGCCGCAATGGTCACGGCAACAGTGAGCCAAAGCGGAAAACCCAGCATCGCCATGGCCAGACCGAGCAGCATGGCATCGAGCAGCAGATTGCGCAGCTCCTTGGCCACCGCATGTTCGCTGCGCAGCGAACGCCAATAGAGAAGTTGCGGATAAACGAGAAAGACAAGGACCATGAACAGCCAGCTTGGCCAGCCGTAGTCCTTGTCGCGCATGTGCAGAGACACCGCCAACATCACAGTGGCGAAGGAGGCGGAACGCAGACGATGGTGAACGCGAATCAGCCAGGGCGGCGCAATGTTCGGGGCGGACATCGGTGCTCAATCAGAAGACGATTTCCGTATTGTGCTCGAAAGCAGGCCGGGCGGGAGTTGCGTCTCACGCCTTCTCTTTGGTAAGCTCCGCGAAGACGCTGCGCTCCGGGCTCAGTCGATTCCATAACAATATTCCTTCGTCCCCATACCCCCATGATCTCTCGGCTTAACACTTTGCCATGGCGGCAAGCGCGGCACGCCTTCCTGTTGCCCCTGCTCTCCCTGGCCGCTGCGGCTTTCCTGGCCTCGCCAGCGGGCGCGACGACAACCATCAACCACCAGTTCACGTCGGCGACCATCAACCCGGGCGACATCTCAACCTATGCCATCACCGTCACTAACGACGACACGGGCTCGGCCCTGACCAACGCCGTGGTGACCGTGGTACTGCCGTCGCAGATCATGGTTGCTGCGCCGCTGACTGTCACCGCCAACACCTGCGACTTCACGGTCAACCAACCGCTTGCCGCCGGAGGATCGACGGTGGAGCTGGTCGGGGGAACCATTGCAGCCGGCGCTCCGGGCATCCCCACGCAGTGCACCTTCGAGCTCAACGTCACCGCCACCGCGCCAGGCAACTGGACCGCCATCATTCCGGCCAACTCGACGCCCAACGCCACCAACTCCGGCTATCAAGCGACGACCAACGGCACCGGTGTAGTAGTCACCAATACAACCGAAGCCGATGCCACCCTGTCGGTCAACACGCTAAACCCGCTTACCGGCAACAAGAGTTTCTCGCCCACTTCGGCCTATGCCGGCAACCTGGTGACGCTGACCATCACGCTCAGCAATCCGAATGCCGGTGCCGATGTGCCGCTGACCAGCTTCACCGACACTCTGCCTGACGACGGCCTCGGCCACGCCATGCTGGTCAATGGCACGCCCGCGGTCAATTGCACCGGCAATAACGCCGCCAATGGCAGCATCAGCGCCGCAGCCGACAACAAATCGGTCACGCTCACCGGCGGCGCGATCGGCGAGAGCGGCAGCTGCGTGCTGACCGTACCCGTAATCGTCGCCGGCATCAGCGGCACCTCCCAGACCTTCAACAACGTCGTCGCCGCCAATGCCATCGGCAACACCCGTGGACTCCCCAGCGGCGGCTTCAGCCAAGCGCTGACGGTCAACACGCCTATCCAGATCCAGAAGTCTTTCGCCACCAACCCGATTCCTGTCGGGCAAGCCTCGCTGATGACCTTGACCGTGACCAACCACGGCTCGGTCAATGCGCTGGACATCGCCAGCTTCGCCGACGATCTCACCGGCACGACCCTCAAGGTGCTGAACACAGCATCGACACCCGTCGCAGCCACCGCCGATCCGGCCGTGACCTGTACGGGAACGGGCGCCAGCAACGGTACCCTGACCGCGACGGCCGACACGGAGAACACCGCGATCACGCTCGCCAACGCCGTCGCCGGGCCAGGCGGACACTGCGTCATCACGGCCTATGTGACCAGCGACTACGACGGCACGCACAACAACACGACGAGCACGGTCGACAACCCGAGCCACGGCTTCGCCAGCACGGCCGCCTCGGCCTCCCTGACCGCCAAGGGACAACTGGTCGTGCTGAAGACGGTTTCGGTCGGCAGCGTCGCGCCGGGACAATGGACCGACTTCGCGGTCACCATCGAAAACTTTACCGGCGTTCAGGTCGACAGCATACAGTTCAAGGACCTGCTGCCTGCTGCCGGCGGCAACCAGATGGTCGTCGTCGACCCAGCGACCATTGGTGCTACCAGCACCTCCGGCATCTACACGACCAGTGCCGGTTGCCAGGGTGGCACCTGGACCGGCCTGACGGCCGCAGGCACCGACACGGGCAACGCGCCGGTATCGGCCGCGGATGCCGGCCTGCAGTGGTCGGGCGGCAGCATCGTCGCCGGCTCGGGCGCGACGCCAGGCATTTGCACCATCCACATCCGCGCCCTGCTGCCGGCCAGCGCCACGAGCGGCCTCAGCTTCAGCAACCAGATTCCCTATGACAGCGTCACCGGCGTCCGTTCTGACAACAACAATCCGGTGAGCAACCCCGACACCCAGCCGTCGGCCAACGTCACCACCGTCGACGCCATTGCCCTCGGCAAGGCCTTCTCGCCCACCTCCATCGCCCAAGGTGGGCTGTCGACCCTGAGCATCACGGTCTATAACCGCTACGTCAGCGCCGTCTCGGCGATCAACCTCACCGATCATCTGCCCACTGGCCTGGTGCTGGCAGCCAACCCGGCGCCGACCAATGGTTGCGGCGGCACACTCCAGGCGTATCCCGGCGATACCCACCTCACCCTTACCGGCGGTTCGCTGGCGGCGCGCCCCGATACCAGCCAGCAGACCAGTTGCGTCGTCACCGTTCAGGTCACCGGCGGCTCGGTCGGCAGCTACCAGAACATCATCCAGCCCTCGGACTTCAGCAGTTCCGGCGGCACGATTTCCGGCAATGCCACCGCCCCGCTGGCCATTACCACCGGCATCACCGGCAGCAAGTCCTTCTCGCCCACCGCCGTTACCCCGGGGGGCGTCTCGCGCGCGACCATCACGGTCAATAACACTTCGAATGGCCAACTGACCAACCTGGCCATCGACGACAATACCTTCAGCAGCGGCCTAACGGTCGCCAACCCGGCCAATGCCGCGAGCAGCTGCGCCGGCGGCCCGAGCCTGATCGTCAATCCGGGCGCCAGCCGCGCCCAGCTGCAGGGCGTCACGCTCAACGCCGGCGCCAGTTGCACCTTCTCCTTCGATGTCGTCACCGGCAGCGGATCGTCCTGGAGCAATACCATCCCGGCCGGCAAGATCACCAGTGCCGAGGGGGCCGTCAATACCAGTCCCATTAGCGCCACCTTGTCGAACACCGGTGCCTCGATCGGCATCAACAAGTCTTTCAATCCCGTGATCGTCACCGGCGGCCAACCTTCGGTACTGACCCTGGACGTGATCAACAATGCGGCGGTGGCGGTCCATGGCGCCGGCTTTACCGACACTTTCCCCACCGGTATCCAGGTGTACTCGGTGCCCGCGGCCAGCACCACTTGCGCCGGTGGCCACGTCACGGCCATTCCCGGCGACGGCAAGGTCATCATGAGCGGCGCAACGCTCGCCGGTAATGCCACTTGCCACGTCTACGTCACCACCACCTCGGTCAAGTTCCTCAACCTGACCAACACCATTCCCGCCAACTCGGTGACCAGCGCCGAGGGCTACACCAACTCCCTGGCCACTTCGGCCTCCTTGTCGACGTTGCAGGGATTGGGCGTCATGAAGGCCTTTGCGCCAGCCTATATCGCGGCGGGCCAGACTTCCCACCTGCAGATCACGTTGGTCAGCACCTTCGATCCCAACGCCGTGTCGCCAACCACGCTCACCGGCGTCAGCTTGACCGATACCCTGCCCATCAGCCCACCCAACGGCGTAGTCATCGCCGCCACGCCCAACGCCTCGACCACCTGCTCAGATGGCTCCAGCGGCCATGCCACCGTGACGACTGGCACGGGCGCCGTCACCCTGAGCGGCGCCGCCATTCCACCCGGTTCGACCTGCCTGGTCGAAGTCGATGTGACGGCCTCGAACATCGGTGCCTACGACAACACCATTGCCAAATTCGGTGTCACCAGCACCCAGGGTGTCACCAACCAGAATGCCGCCACTGCACGACTCAATGTCGTCACCCAGCCGACCATCGCCAAGCAGTTCGCCAAGTCGCCGGTCAATATCGGCGAGGTGACGCGCCTGACCGTTACCATCACCAATGGTTCGGGCACCGCCTTGAGCGGTGTTAACCTTGACGATACGCTACCGACGGGACTCTCCATCGCCGGCAACACCAATGCTGGCACCACCTGCAGCAATGCCGTCGTCACCGCCAATCCCGGCGCCGACGCACTGACCATGGTCGGAGCCGCGCTCGCTACCGGTGCGAGCTGTACCTTCTACGCCGACGTCGTCTCGAACACAGCTGGCAGTTACCCGAACAGCATCGCCATCGGCAGCCTGGTCGACGACCAGGGACTCACCAACGCCGGTCAGGCCGATGCCACGCTAACGGTGCTGCCGCCCGCCTCGGTCAGCAAGCGCTTCTCGCCCGTGTCGATCACCAGCGGCGGTACCTCCACGCTGACCATTACGCTGTCGAACAGCAGCGCCAGCGCCATCAGCCTGAGCAGCGACCTGGTCGACGCCCTGCCCGGCCATGTGCTGGCGACCGGTCCGGCCGGCGGCACCTGCCCCGGCACCAAGAGCGTGGCCGGCGACGGCACCAGCGTCACCTACGCCAGCGGCGGCNNACCTACATCAACCTGATCGCCGCTGGCCAATTGAAGACCACGGCCGGCAACAACCAGGATCCGGCCGTGGCAACGCTCGGCGTCGACCAGGCGGCACCGCCGACCATGGACAAGGCCTTCGCGCCCGACACCATCTTCGTCAA
>PMIF01000264.1 GCA_003157035.1 Rhodocyclaceae bacterium | reverse complement strand
TCGAGCAGCGCCTTGCGGCGGCCGGCGATGATGACCTTGTTGCCGCGCTGGTGGAACGCCTCGGCGAGGCCGCGGCCGATGCCGGAGGCGCCGCCGGTGATGAGGATGGTGTTGTCCGTGAGTTTCATGATGTGTCCTTTCGTGGATAGCAAGAATCGGAAAACCGGGGGGTCAGGGAATGACGCGGTAGCGTGCTGCGAGGAGTTGGGGAAGTGGCTGAGTGGCAGGCTCGATGGTTGTTTTAGTGCGGAGAGCGACCTTGCATTTGTCCTTGAATCGGCAGCTATCGCAGCGCGACCAACTCGCTTCGGGGAGATTGCGCCCGATGCCGAGCATTGCCGAGAGCGACTTGATCGGCGTCAGTAGTCCGCCGCCATGGACCGCGATACCGATGCGTTCCGTTCTGGCGAGTCTGAGTACGGCCGCCTGTGCCGAAAGATCGAGACCTGGGTCACCGGCACGCAGTTCGCCGGCCATGGAGAGGCGTCTGCGATTGCACTCCGAAAGCATCCGATCCTGCATGCATCGCCTCACCGCAAACAGCATCTCATTTCCAAGTTCGTCGAGCGACATGGCCAGAGATGCGCGCTTTTCCGCAAAGAGCGAGCTGACTCGCGCCTCCAGTCGAGCGCCGATCGTGACAGCGCCACATCCGACGGCGGTAAGTTCGCCGGACTCCGGAATCAAGCGCGGAGCGTCAAACACCTCGCCTCCGGCATGCAGCAACGGACCAGGTGGTGAAGTAAGGGCAGTGATCTCGTAACTGTAGGCGGCTGCCTCGAAAAGACTCTCGGCGATGGCTACGGCAACCGCCTTGTCGCGCAGTCGTGCCCGCGCCTGCGATACGTCCGCAGGCGGCCCGGCCGCGAGTTCGCGTTTGAGATCGACGTTCAGTGCATAGGCCATCTGGTTGTCAGCCGGGACGACGCGGCACGACGAGATTGCCGACGAAGACCTGTACCGCGTCGTTATCCTGATTCATCGTCGTCGCGCGAACCTTGATCAGGCCTTGGCGCGGCCGCAACTTTGACGGTCGTACCTCGAGGACTTCACTCTCCACCCGCAACTCGTCCCCTGGGCGGACCGGTTGTAGCCAGCGGAACTCGTCGAAGCCGGCGCCGATAATGCCGCCGGCGGGTTTGAACTCGCTGTCGACCAGCAGCCGCATGGTGAGCGCGGCGGTATGCCAACCACTGGCCGCCAAGCCCTGGAATATCGAATTCTGTGCGGCTGCTTCGTCGAGGTGGAAGGGCTGCGGATCGAATTCGGCAGCAAAGGTCTTGATCCGGTCCGTGTCGATTCGCAGCCGACCGGAACGGAAGATTTGCCCCACGGTAATGTCCTCCAGATAAAGCATGGTTGCTGGCTCCTATTGCTTGTTTGCCGCGATATAGCTGGTTGTGACGTCCGCGATGATTCGGTTATTGGCTCCAGTAATGGTGGTACACACGATGCTCAACTCGTCGCCGCGCGCGACGAACTTGGAACTTGCCTTGAGGGCCCCGTCCATTTGGTTGCCGACCACCATGGCCTTGACGCTCAGACCGACCACAACACCCAGGCCACCGGCAGCTGTTTCGTCGTTGCCGTATGCAAGGAGTGCCGCGCAGGCGTCGGCAAACCACAGCAGGGCGCCGGCGTTTACAACACCATACGGATTGAGAATGCCCGGCCGTACGGGCATTTCAGCCTGCACGCATTCAGGGGACTGGTCGGTGATGGTGAACGCGATTTCACCCTGTATTTTCATGGTGTTCCTGCCGATCAACCCTTAAGCTCGACCTTCACGGTCACCGATAGCCCAGGCCTTAGCTGATTGAGATCCGCTTGGTTTGGATCGAAGCGGATGCGCACCGGCACACGTTGTACGATCTTGGTGAAATTGCCCGTGCCCGGCTCGAAAGGCAGTAGCGAAAAGCGCGAGCCAGAACCCGGAGCCAGGCTTTCCACAGTGCCAAGGAATTCCCGTCCCGACAGGGCATCGACCTCTACGCGAGCACGCTGTCCCGGCCGCATTCGGCCCATCTGTGTTTCCTTGAAATTGGCGGTAACGTAGCGCTCTTGCAGGGGAACCAGCGTCAGCAGGCGGGTCCCGGGCTGCACGTAGTCCCCTTGCTGAACTTGACGATTGCCAACGATGCCATCGATGGGCGCAACGATCACCGCATGCCGCTGATCCTGCTTCGCAAGATCGAGCGCAGCGCTGGCACGCTGCGTGGCCGCTTCGGCTTTCTCTAGCGCAGCCTGGAGCGTGGCTCGCCTGGAGCGGGTCATGGCTTCCGAATCCCGCGAAACGTCAAGTAGGGCTGAAACCCGCGCGACGTCCTGCTCGGCTGCAATTGCTGCGACACGATAGGTGTCAGCATCGCGAACGGCCACTGCGCCACTGGCGACAAGATTTTCGTAACGCTTGCGGTCGGCATTCGCCCGCTCGGCTTGCGCCGTGGCTGTGCGAATAGAGCTTTCCGCTGCGCGGACGTTGGCGGCAGCGAAACGTTCCTCCGCGTCCAGGCTGAGCAATGCCGCTTTGGCCGACGCCACGCCGGCCTTGGTATAGGCGAGTTCCGCAACTGCCGTGGACACCCGCGCATCGAATTCCTCCGGATCGATCCGTACCAGCGGGTCGCCGGTATGTACCACTTGGTTGTCCTGCACATGAACCTGTGCAACGAGGCCGCGCACCTTTGGCGCGACGGCCGTAGCGTCGGCACCTACATAGGCATCGTCGGTAGTCTGCGTGGACGGCGGCACGAGTATGTAGGCGATACCGGCCAGAGCTACCGCGAGCGCGCTTAAGCCCGCGATCAATGTGCGTCTCGCTGGCATTGGAAGTCGCTTGCCTCCCCTTGCAGGAGATTGGCTGGAACCGAGCCCGGCATCGGATACTTGGCCGACTGTCGCATGGGGTTCGCTCATCGTCGTGGTCTCGTGACTGGCTTTAGCATGATCGGTATCATATAATTATCGAAAGCGGCACGCAAGCCCCATTGNNGGCGTCATGGCCTTTGGCATGTTTCTGGCGCTGCTCGACATCCAAGTCGTTGCCGCCTCCCTGAACGAGGTGCAGGCCGGTCTATCGGCCGGCCCGGATGAAATCAGTTGGGTACAGACGGCCTACCTGATGGCCGAACTGGTGATGATTCCATTCTCCGCGTTCCTGGCTCGGGCCATGTCGACCCGCTGGCTATTTGCCGCGTCGGCCGGCCTCTTTACGCTCTCAAGCATAGCGTGCGGACTGGCTTGGAGCATCGAATCCATGACGGCGTTTCGGGCCCTTCAGGGATTCACCGGAGGAGCCATGATCCCGACAGTCTTTGCGGTCGGCTTCACCCTCTTCTCGGGCAAGCAGCGCGCCATCATTCCCGCCATCCTTGGCATGGTTTCGGTGCTCGCCCCGACGCTCGGCCCCACGGTCGGCGGGCTTATCACCGAGTACATCAACTGGCGCTGGATATTCTTCATCAACGTCGTTCCCGGCATAGCCGTCACCCTCCTGACGATATCCTTGCTTCACGTCGACCGAGCCGATCCTTCGATGTTTCGACGCATCGACTGGCTGCATCTCGTTGCCATGGCAACCTGCCTGGGCTGCCTGGAATATGTTCTTGAAGAGGGGCCACGCCTCGACTGGTTCGGCGACAGCCGAATCACGATTTGTGCCTGGCTGTCTGTCGTCGCGTTCGTGTTGTTTCTGGAGCGTTCGTTCTACTCGACCTCCCCAATCGTCAGGCTCACGCCCTTTCGCCGTCCCAGCTTCGTCTTTGCTTGCGTGTTCAATCTGGTGATCGGCTTCGGACTGTACGCCTCGACGTACCTGATTCCGGTCTATCTGGCGCGCATTCGTGGCTTCAACAGCTTGCAGATCGGCACCACGGTATTTGTGGTCGGCTTGGCTCAGTTCTTCAGCACAATCATTGCTGCCCGATTGTCCGAAAAAGCGGACCCACGATTGGTCATCGCGGTCGGCATGCCGCTGTTCGCATTCAGCCTGTGGCTGACTTCCCAGGCGACCGCCCAATGGGGCTTTGCAGAGTTTCTGGTTCCGCAGCTCGTGCGGGGGCTGGCGATCATGCTCTGCATCGTACCAAGCGTCGGCATTGCGCTAACGGGGTTCGAAGGCATGGAGCTTGGCTATGCCTCCGGGTTGTTCAACCTGATGCGCAACCTGGGCGGTGCAATCGGGATTGCGCTGGTCAACACGTGGTTGCAGGACAACGCGCGCATTGCCATGGCACGGTTCGGCGAAGCGCTGGGGCGGACCCCACAGGCATTCAATGAGGCTGTTGCCGGCATCGCGCAACGACTGGCAACGGTAACGCCTGATCCGGCTCAAGCCCTGTTGCAGGCGCAGGGGTTAGTCGGCCGAGCGGTGAGCCAACAAGCGCTCGCCATCGCATTCGACGATGTATTCCGCCTGATGGCCTGGATGTTTGTCGCGGCTCTCGTGATGGTGCCGTTTGCCAAGCGGGCTGCTGGCGGCGCCGGACCATCGCCCAATGACTCTCACTAGCCGGGGACGTTTCATGCGTGCAATCCCATTCTCGTTTGCAGCACTTGCTTCCGCCGTACTGACTGGCTGTGCCGTAGGGCCTGACTACCAGCGGCCAGAGCTCCCCCTGACCACTTCCTACATCGGAAGCAACGCGATCGTCGCCGTAGCCATGCCAGATACCTGGTGGCGAACCTTTAGCGATCCAAAGCTCGACCGAGCCGTCGAACGCGCCTTGTCGCAGAATCTCGATTTAGCCCAAGTTCAGGCGCGCGTCGAGCAGGCACGGGCTGCGGCGCAGCTGGCCGGCGCGAATCTCTTGCCCTCAGGAGAAGTCAGCGGGTCGGCCGAGCGTATGCATAGCTCCATGAAATCCCCGACCGGGGAGATATCGCATGCCCTCGGCGCCTCCCGCAACTACAGCGACTACACGCTCGGCGCTCTGGCATCGTGGGAGATAGACCTCTTTGGTCGCCTGCGGCGCGTCCGCGAAGCGGCCATCGCCGACGAGCAGGCAGCCGAGGCCGGTGCAGGCGCGATGCGCTTATCGGTGGCGGCTGAGGTGGCGGATGCTTACATCGGGCTGCGGGGACTTCAGGCCCGTCTTGCCGTATCCGAAGGGCAGGAACAGACTCAAGCCAGATTGGTCGAGTTGATTCGGCAGCGCTTCGACGAGGGTGTTTCATCCGATCGCGAGCTTCAACGCGCGGTCGCGGCGCTCGAAGGCGTCAGGGCATCGACTCCGCCACTGCGTGCGGCCATCGATGGACAACTCAATCGACTCGATGTTCTGATGGGTTCGCAGGCAGGAACCTATCGAATCGAATTGCTGCCGCCCGCCGTTGTGCCGAGAACGCCAACTCCATCGGGAAGTCCGATGCCGACAGATCTACTGCGTCGTCGCCCCGACGTGGTGGTCGCCGAGCACCAATTGATGGCTGCCAATGCGCGAATCGGTACCGCTATCGCGGAATATTACCCACACGTTTCGATCGGCGCCGCGGTCGGTTTCGCCAGCATGGCCACATCTGAGCTCCTCAGTCGCGACGCAAGTCAAGGCCAGGCTTTCTCTGGTTTGCGCTGGCGACTGTTCGACTTCGGCCGCATCGACGCCGAAGTTGCCATAGCCCGTGGCCGCGAGCGCGCAGCGCTGGCGGCCTATCGCAATGCCGTCCTGAAGGCAACCGAAGATGTGGAAACCGCACTGTCGCGCCTGACCCAAAGGGGCATCGAGACCAAGATACTCGATCGGCAGGTCGTCGCCCTGCGCACCGCCCGCGAACAGACGCAGCTCGCCTACCAGAATGGTGTAGTCGGGCTAATCGATGTGCTGGACGCAGACCGCGAACTTCTCGCCGCGTCCGACAGGCTCGCCGCAGCGAAATCCGAGGAAGCACGTGCCTCGGTCGCAGTATTCCGTGCGCTAGGCGGAGGCTGGAACGGTTGATATGATGAACGTCATTGATGGTGGAGGATGTCATGCGTTACGACACTGAACACAAGCAGCGGACCCACGAGAAGGTAGTGCAAGAAGCAGCCAACGCCATCCGCCAGCATGGACCGGACAAGATCGGCATCGCGAGTTTGATGTCCAAGCTTGGGCTGACCCATGGCGGTTTTTATGCCCATTTCAATTCGAAGGATGATCTCGTTGCCGAAGCGATCTCACACATGTTCGAAGATCGCATGGAGGCTTTTCGGAAATGTCTGGCAGGCGCTGAGCCGGCCGAGGGACTGGCCAGTTACATTGACCTTTACCTAAGTATCCGCCATCGTGACCGACGGGATAAAGGGTGCCCGGTAGCAAGCCTTGCCAGCGACATTGCGCGGATGCCGCTCGTTGCGCGAAAGCGCTTCGAGGTTGGCATACAACACCTGACCGATGCGTTCACCGATGTTCTGAAGATACTGGACAAACCGCAGCCGGAAATACTCGCCGCCTCAGTGGTTGCCGAGATGGTCGGAGCCATGACGATTGCTCGGGCCATCACGAATTCCGACCTCTCAGAACGGATCCTTGACACAGCTCGCCGCAATGTTAAGGAACGCGTTGGCTTGGCAAATACTTAGTGACGCACAGACGTTGCCGTGTAGCATGCGCACACGCTTGAAAACCGAGCGGCGGGTTTCATATACGTTACCCGCCGTTCACGCCCGACGACTTGTTGCAGCTGCTGTGTCTCTTGATGGCCGGCTACCAAAGTAGAGATTTCAGCCACCAATGACCGCAAACCAATGCATAGCCGAAGTTCAGACCGTCAAGTTCGGCGGCTCCAGTTGAATGGCCGGATTCGAGTAAGCCTGAAATGAACGTCGGCTATGGAGCATTTTGTCGAGCGTCCCGTCCTGGCCGATTTTGCCGATTGGACTCCTCCAATTCGACGCTGACTCGCTGCCGCTGTTTGAGTCTTTAGTGCCGCCGAACTTCTCGTAAAGCCTTCTTCAGCGCCTTCAAGGCGCCTGGATCAAAGAACTGGTTTCGCCCAACAACGCGGGCAGGAACCATCTTCTTGGCTTGAACATACCGGCGGAATGTTGCCACGGATACGTCAAGGAATTCGGCGGCATCGGCAGCTGTGAATTCCGAGATAAGCACGTCGCCGAAAACCTACTAGTGCGTGAAGTTTTCCTTATCGAAAGCATTCTTTCCTAGCAGAGTGAAGAAGC
>PMIF01000174.1 GCA_003157035.1 Rhodocyclaceae bacterium | reverse complement strand
ATGATGCTGTTCGGCGAGAAGTACGGCGACGAAGTGCGCGTGGTTGGCATCGGTTCCTCGAAGGAACTCTGCGGCGGTACGCACGTGGCCCGCACCGGCGATATTGGGCTGTTCAAGGTCGTCTTCGAGTCCGGTGTCGCGGCCGGCGTGCGCCGTATCGAGGCCATCACCGGCCACAATGCGCTGCGCTATGTGCAGGAGCAGGAGCGCCGCGTGCAGGGCGTCTCGGCGCTGTTGAAGACGCAGCCCGACGAACTGGCCGAGCGCGTCGCCGGCATCCTCGACAACGTGCGGGCACTGGAAAAGGAACTGGCGCGGCTCAAGGCCAAGCTCGCCTCCGGGCAGGGCGACGATCTTGCCGCTCAGGCAGTCGACGTCAAGGGCGCCAAGGTTCTCGCGGCCACGATGGAAGGCGCTGACGTGACTGCCTTGCGCGAGACCATGGACAAGCTCAAGGACAAGCTCAAGTCGGCGGTCATCGTCCTGGCGGCTGCAAGTGACGGCAAGGTCAGCCTGATCGCGGGAGTCACGGCCGACCTCACCGCCAAGGTCAAGGCCGGCGAACTCGTGAATTTCGTTGCCCAGCAGGTGGGCGGCAAGGGCGGTGGCCGGGCGGATATGGCTCAGGCCGGCGGCACCGATGCCGCGGCGCTGCCGACAGCGTTGGCGTCTGTCGTCGGCTGGGTCGGGCAGCGGTTATAAGGAACCAGGGGACAGCCCCCAGTTCCGTGCTGGCTTCAGTGACCGCCGCTGGCGAAGCTGACCGCCAACCCCGGCCAGATTGACGCCAGCGCGCTCTTGAACTCACCCTGGATACGTTCCAGCGCAGCCTGGTTGTCGGCCTCGAAGCGCAGCACGACTACCGGGGTGGTGTTCGAGGCGCGGGCAAGGCCGAAGCCATCGCTATATTCAGCACGCACGCCGTCGATGGTGATCAGTTCGCGGGCGCCCGGGAAGCGGCCGTGTTTCTGCAATTTCTCGATCAGCGCGTGCGGCTCGCCTTCCTGCATCTTGATGTTGAGTTCCGGGGTCGAGAGGGCGTTGGGCAGGTGCTGCAACGGCCAGTTGGCGTCCGGCCAGCGCGAGACGATTTCCAGCAGGCGGGCGCCGGCGTACATGCCATCGTCGAAACCATACCAGCGTTCCTTGAAGAACATGTGGCCGCTCATCTCGCCGGCCAGCGGCGCGCCGGTTTCCTTGAGCTTTGACTTGATGAAGGCGTGGCCGGTGTTCCACATCAGCGGCTGACCGCCCTGGTAGCGCACCGACTCGGCGACCCAGCGCGAGCACTTGACGTCGAAGATGATCTGGGCGCCGGGATTGCGGGTCAGTACGTCGGCGGCGAAGAGCATCAACTGCCGGTCGGGGTAGATGATCTCGCCGTCCTTGGTGACGACGCCCAGGCGGTCGCCGTCGCCATCGAAGGCCAGACCCAGCTCGGCATCCGTTTCCTTGAGGGTGCGGATGACGTCCTGGAGGTTCTCCGGTTTCGAAGGGTCGGGGTGATGGTTAGGGAACGTGCCGTCGACGTCGCAGAACAGTTCGATGACTTCACAGCCCATGCGGCGGAACAGTTCCGGCGCGAAGGCGCCAGCGACGCCGTTGCCGCAATCGACGACGATCTTCATCGGTCGGGCGAGCTTGACATCGCCGACGATGCGGCTGAGATAGGCTTCGCGCACGTCCTCCTTGCGCACCTGGCCATGGCCAAGAGCGTGCACCAGTCGCCCCGTTTCGATACGTGTTCTGAGGTCCTGAATCAGCGGTCCGAACAGCGTCTGACCGCCGAGCACCATCTTGAGGCCGTTGTAGTCGGGCGGATTGTGGCTGCCGGTGACCGAGACGCAACTGTCGGTGCCGAGTGCGTAGGCGGCGAAGTAAGTGACCGGCGTCGGCACGCAGCCGATGCCGACGACATCGACACCGGCGGCAGTGATGCCAGCGGCCAGTGCCGCGGCGAGCGTCGGGCCGGACAAGCGACCGTCGCGGCCAATGACGATGGTCTTGAGGCCGCGGTCGTGCGCTTCGGAACCGATGGCGCGGCCGATGGTGCGGACGGCCGCAGCGGTGAGCGATTGGTCGACGATGCCGCGAATGTCGTAAGCCTTGAAGATTTCCGGGGCGATATGGCGCATGGCAATACCTCGATGTAAGTGATGGCAGGTGTCAGTGGAGAACCTTCGGTGACTCGCTGAGTATTTCTGCGGACGCCGGCGAGGCGTGATGCAAGAGCAGGCGCCAGCCAAGCGGACTGCGGACGAAGACATTGGTGGCGATGATCGTCGCCGTCTGCTGCTGGTCGTCGACAACAGTCAGTTGCTCGATATTGTTGTGGATGACGGAGAAAGGATTCTGGGTGACGCTTTGCCGTGACAGATGCATCCGAAAGCGTGGTCCGCGCTCGAACAGGTGTCGCCAGGCTTCGCGGATGGCGGCATAGCCGGCCAGTCGGGCGCCGGCCGGCAGCACGCAGACAATCTCTTCGTCTTCAGCCCAGACGGTCATCATGGCCTCCACGTCGCCGCGTTCCAGCGCTTCGTAGAAGGCGGCCTCGACATCGACTGCCGAGGCAAAAATGGTTTTTGTCGCAGTCATGTCAGTGGGTCCAGTGTCGCCGCCACCTGCTCCGGGCTCAGGTCGACCAGGCAGCGCAGATGCCCGAGCGGACACTCTCGCCGAAAGCACGGGCTGCACTCGAGTCTGAGCGAGATGATACGCGCCTGCGGCGACAACGGTGGCGTGTAGCCGGGACTCGAGGAACCAAAGAGGGCGGCCAGCGGACGGTCGAGTGCGGCAGCGATATGCATCAAGCCGGAATCGTTGCTGACCACGCAGCGGGCGCTGGCGATGACGTCGATCGCTTGTGCCAGCGTCGTCTGTCCGCACAGGTTGCGCGCGCGTCCTGCCGACAGTCGTTCGATTTCGGCACCGATCGGGGCATCCTTGGCCGAGCCGAGCAGCCAGACCGGACCGCCCATCAGCTCGGCCAGCCGGGCAAAATGAGTGGCCGGCCAGCGTTTGGCCGGACCATATTCGGCACCGGGGCAAAAGACGATGCCCGGCTCATCGTTGGGCAAACCGAGGGCCGTCAGTGCTGCCTGCTGCTGGACCTTGCTGCTGGTGAGTCGAGGCGTTGGCAGAGGCCTCGGCAACGGCGAGTCGGGCGGCTCGGCCAGCGTAGCGTAGCGCTCGACGAGCAAGGGTGTGGCGTTGGCGTCAAGACGGCGGCGATCGTTCAGAAGGCCGGCACGCGCCTCACCGGTGAAGCCGCTGCGCTTGGCAATACCGGCAAACCATACTGGCAACGCGGACTTCCAGCTGTTGGGCAGGACAAAGGCCTGCTCGTAACCCATGGCGGCCAACTGTCGGCCGAGGCGCCAGCGGGCGGCGAGGTCAAAGCGGCCATGCTGGAACGGGCTGTCGATGATGCGGTGGATTTCCGGCATGCGTTCCAGGAGNNAGGATCCCCCCCGCATGGGCTTCGTCCCCCACGGGGCCAAGAAACACTCGGGGCGGCCCTTCGTGTTTCTTGCCGGTACTCAGTGGTGCCCTTTCGGCTTCTCGCCGGTGAAACAGTACTCGGTGCCGCAATACGGGCAGGTGGCCTTGCCGTCCGTGAGGACATCCAGGAAGACGCGCGGATGGCGCGCCCACAGGGGCGCCCCGGGGCGTGGGCAATGCAGGGGCAGATCGGCGGCGGTGACCGAGACTTCGCGTGTCGTTTCGTCGAGTTGGCTCATGACAGTCCTCAAGCGTTGACCGGCGTCAGCCAGTCGGCGTGGGCAGGCACTTTGCCGTTGACCACGTCGAAGAACAGACTCTGGATCTGGGTCGTGATCGGTCCGCGGTGGCCGGCGCCGATCTGCCGGCTGTCGAGTTCGCGGATCGGCGTCACTTCGGCGGCCGTGCCGGTGAAGAAGGCTTCGTCGGCGATGTAAACGTCGTCGCGGGTGATGCGCTTGGAAATCACCGAGTAGCCGAGTTCGCGCGCCAGCGCATGGACGGAAGCGCGGGTGATGCCGATCAGCGCCGAAGCGATTTCCGGCTCGTAGATCTGGCCGTCCTTGACCACGAACAGGTTCTCGCCAGAGCCTTCGGCGACGAAGCCGTCCACGTCCAGCAGCAGCGCCTCGTCGTAGCCCTGTTCGAGCGCTTCCATGTTGGCGAGAATCGAGTTGGCGTAGGTGCCCGAGTACTTGGCGCGGCACATCGAGACATTGACGTGGTGGCGGGCATAGCTCGAGGTCTTGACGCGGATGCCCTTTTCCATGCCCTCCTCGCCGAGATAGGCGCCCCACGGCCAGGCGGCGATGGCGACATGGGTCTTGGCGCCCTTGGGCGAAATACCCATCTTCTCGGAACCGAAGAAGGCGATCGGCCGGATGTAGCAGGACTCAAGCTGGTTGGCGCGGACAACTTCCTTCTGCGCGGCCATCAAGGTCTGGCGATCCCACGGCATGGGCATCCGGTAGATGTGCGCCGAGTTGAACAGGCGATCGGTATGTTCCTTGAGGCGGAAAATGGCCGTGCCGTCGACGGTCTTGTAGGCGCGTACGCCCTCGAAGACAGCCAGGCCGTAATGCAGCGAGTGGGTCAGTACGTGCGTGGTTGCATCGCGCCAGGGCACGAGCTTGCCGTCGTACCAGATGAAACCGTCGCGGTCGGCCATGGACATGGTCAGTCTCCGGGGAGTTCTTGGGGAAAAGACGATTTTAGCCGATTCCGGTGCGCTAAAATCTTCCCATGCAGCGTCTCTGGAAACCCAATGTCACCGTTGCCGCCGTCGTCGAGCGCGATGGTCGCTTCCTTCTGGTCGAAGAGGAAACTGAAGGCGGTGTGCGCTACAACCAGCCCGCCGGGCACCTCGAACAGGGCGAATCCCTGGTCGAGGCCTGCGCCCGCGAGGCGTTGGAAGAGACAGCCTGGCATTTTCGGCCGACCGCACTGGTCGGCGTCTATCAGTGGCCGCGGCCGCGTGGCGACATCACTTACCTGCGCTTTGCCTTTGCCGGCGACCTTGGCGCTGAGGAAGTCGGCCGGCCGCTCGATACCGGCATCCTGCGCGCGGTCTGGCTGACAGCAGCGGAGATCGAGGCCTGCCAGGCGCAGCACCGTAGCCCGCTGATCGTCCAGTGCGTTCAGGACTGGCTGGCTGGACGGCGTTTCCCGATCGATTTGATCCGTCACCACGGATGAAAGCCCCGTGGCTGATGTCGATCGCCCTCTGGGCGGCGACGGCCAGTGCCGAAGACAGCATCGCGGTCTGCTTCAACTACGGCTGCCAGCGCCAGGAGACGGTACGCTACAGCGACGTGCAGCTGGAATCGGTGCGCGAGCGCCTCGCTGCGGCGAGTAACGCTGAGGGCGAGCGGGCGGCCATAGCCGTGGCGGTCGGCCGTCTCTACGCTTGGGCAGCCGAACAAACGCCGATCGGTGGCGACCGGGGCGGCAATCTCGCCGACGAGGGACGCGAGGGGCGCATGGACTGCATCGACCATTCGACAACTGCAGATCGTTTGCTGCACATGATCGAGCGGCACGGCTGGCTGCGTTTCCATCGTGTGCAGGACCGCGTGCTGCGACGTCGTTTTCTGGTCATGGAGCATTGGTCGGCGGTGATTGAAGATCGGACCGGCAAACGCTTCGTCGTCGATAGCTGGTTTGGCGGCGCCCTCAAGCCGCCGCTGCTCATGTCCCTGGAAGAATGGCTGGCAGGCGGAGGTGAAATTGTCGAATAAGGTGGTGGTGGGCATGTCGGGTGGCGTCGACTCTTCGGTGGCGGCACTGCTGCTCAAGCGCGCTGGCCATGAAGTGGTCGGCCTGTTCATGAAGAACTGGGAGGACGACGACAACGAGGACTATTGCTCGTCGCGCCAGGATCTTGTCGATGCCGTCGCTGCTGCCGATGTCATTGGCATCGGTCTGGAAGTGGTGAATTTCTCCGCCGAATACAAGGAGCGCGTGTTCAGCGAATTTCTCAGTGAATATCAGGCGGGCCGGACGCCGAATCCCGACGTGCTGTGCAATTCCGAGATCAAGTTCCGCGCCTTTCTCGACCACGCACTGGCGCTGGGTGCGGACAAGATCGCCACCGGCCATTACGCGCAGGTCCGCGAGTTTCTCGGCCGCTGGCAACTGTTGAAGGCCGAAGACGGCACCAAGGATCAGAGCTACTTCCTCTATCGCCTCAACCAGCAACAACTGTCGCGGACCATGTTCCCGCTCGGCGACTTGTACAAGCGCGAGGTGCGGGCGATCGCCGAGCAGGCAGGTTTGGCCAACCACGCCAAGAAGGACTCGACCGGCATTTGCTTTATCGGCGAGCGGCCGTTCCGCGAATTTCTTGCCCGCTACCTGCCGCGCAATCCGGGCGAACTGCGCCGGCTCGACGACGATCGCGTCATCGGCGAGCATCAGGGCCTGATGTACTACACCATCGGCCAGCGCGAAGGCCTGGGTATCGGCGGCATGAAGGATGTTCCGGAAGCGCCGTGGTATGTTGCTGGCAAGGACATGGCGAAGAACGTGTTGTACGTCGTCCAGGGCCATGACCATCCGGCGCTGCTGCGGCCACAGCTGACGGCGCAACGCCTGACCTGGATCGCCGGTGAGTTGCCGCATACGCATTGGGTCTATGCCGCCAGGAATCGTTATCGACAGCCCGACGCTGCCTGCGAAATCGATCACCTGGACGGCGACGGTTGCGAGGTCGTCTTCGCCCAACCGCAGTGGGCGGTGACGCCCGGGCAGTCGGTGGTGGTCTACGAGTCGCGCGTCTGCCTCGGGGGCGGCATCATCGTCGGCTGATGCGCAAGCCGAGTCGACGTTACTCCGTTGGCACCGATTCGGCGAACGAAGGCCGCTGCATCACCTTCTCATAGAGGCGGGCCAGATTGCCCTGCTTGGCGCGCCAGTCGATGTCCGGGAAGCGGAAATCCAGGTAACCGAGCGCGCAACCGACGGCGACGTCGGCGAAAGTGAACGGTGTGCCCATGCACCAGTGATGATCACCGAGTTCGGCGTCCATCACCGCCAGTGCGGCCGCAACCACGGCCTGGTCGCGATCGATCCAGGTCTGGCTGCGCTGGTCATGCGGCCGCAGGGATTCCATGCGGATGCCAACTGCGGCGTCCATCAGGCCATCGGCCAGCGCTTCCCAGCGCTTGACTTGGATGCGCTCGCGGTTGGGCTGCGGATAGAGCTTGTTGTTCGGCGACAGGTTGTCCAGGTACTCGACAATCACCGGCGAATCGAAAATCGACGATTCATCGTCGAGCACCAGCACCGGCACGCGGGCAAGCGGGTTGTGGCGCGGCACGCTGCTGTCGGCAGAGTTCGGCGAATCGACGACGAATTCGTAGTCGATCTTCTTTTCCGCGAGGACAACGCGGGCCTTGCGCGTGTAGGGGCTGGTTAGGGTACCGATCAGCTTCATGGAGCAACCTTGGAATAGTTTGGCAAATTATAGCAAGCATGCGTACCGGGACTGACTTACTGCTTACATGGCTGTTTTACCGTGCGTGATAAAATTTCGCAATCACTCCTGGATATTCGCCCATGCCTTTTTCTCCCCTGACCACACTTTCTCCGCTCGATGGCCGTTATGCCGGCAAGGTGGATGCTCTGCGCCCGTACTTTTCCGAGTATGGACTTTTCCACAATCGGATCCGGGTCGAGATCGAATGGCTGAAGGCATTGGCCGCCGCTGCCGAGATTAGCGAAGTGGCGGCCTTTTCGCCAGCGACAGTGGCCGATCTTGATCGCGCGGTGGCCGAATTTTCGATTGCAGATGGCGAGGCCGTCAAGGCCATCGAGGCGACCACCAACCACGACGTCAAGGCCGTCGAATACTGGCTGAAGAAGCGCTTCCAGGCTAATCCGGAAGTGATTCGGGTGGCCGAGTTCATCCACTTCGCCTGTACCTCGGAAGACATAAACAATGTCTCCCATGCGCTGATGTTGAAGCAGGCGCGCGACGCCATCCTGCTGCCGGCGCTCGACGCCGTCATTGCCCGTTTCCGCGGATTGGCACACGCCCTGGCCGAACTGCCGATGCTCGCGCACACGCATGGCCAGCCGGCCAGCCCGACGACGCTGGGCAAGGAAATGGCCAATATCGCGGCGCGTCTGCTACGCGCCCGTGCCCGCATTGCAGCAGTGAGCCTGACGGCCAAGTTCAATGGCGCGGTGGGTAACTACAACGCGCACCTGTCGGCCTATCCGGATCTGGACTGGGCGGCGTTCAGCCGCCGCTTCATCGAGGCGTTCGGTCTCGAGTTCAATCCCCATACCATCCAGATCGAACCCCATGATGCGATGGCCGAGTTGTTTGACGCCGTCGCCCGCGCCAACACCATACTGCTCGATGCCGACCGCGACATCTGGCAATACATCTCGCTTGGCTATTTCAAGCAAAAGACCAAAGCCGGTGAAATCGGTTCTTCAACCATGCCGCACAAGGTCAACCCGATCGACTTCGAAAATTCGGAGGGCAATCTGGGCCTGGCCAATGCCTTGCTATGCCACTTGTCCGCGAAGCTGCCGCTTTCGCGCCTGCAGCGCGACCTCACCGATTCGACGGTATTGCGCAACATGGGTGTTGCCTTTGGCTACTCGCTGCTGGCGTACGATTCCAGCCTCCGCGGCCTCAACAAGCTGGAAGCGAATCCGCAGCGGCTGGCCGAAGACCTCGATGCCTGCTGGGAAGTGCTGGCGGAGCCGGTGCAGACGGTGATGCGCCGCTACGGCATCGAGAACCCCTACGAGCAGTTGAAGGATCTGACCCGTGGCAAAGGCATCGACAAGGATGCGTTGCATGCCTTCATTCGGACCCTGGCGATTCCCGAAGCCGAAAGGCAGCGTTTGCTGCAGATGACGCCGGGTAACTACACCGGCATCGCCGCGCAACTGGCGAGAGCGATCTGATGGCGTTTGCCGAGAATCTGAAAACGCTGCCGCGTATATCGCACCTACAGGCAATTGAACTGCTCGACGCGTCGGGCAGCATCGTCGCGACTATCGAGAACAAGCCGGGCCAGACCGGCTCGCTGTCGGTCTACAACCACCTTGGTCAGATCTATGGCGCCATCACCGCCGAAGCGGCGAAGAAAGGCCTCGAACTCTATGCCGAGCAGACGACCGATGCCGAGGCACATCCGGGCAAGCATCCGAATATCGACCGCTTGCTTGAATTGGTCAAGAACGGCGGCATGCTGCGGGTGAAGCATGCCTTCGACATTGGTATGGATTAGCACTACCTTCCTCAACTACATGGAGAGATAACGATGATCAGGTTCAACAAAATGGCTGCTGCTGCCTTGTCGTTGGTGGTTCTGTCGGGGGCGGCACTGGCGCAAGTGAAGCCGGAGGACGCCATCACCTTCCGTCAGTCGGGCTACAAGTTCATGGCCTGGAATATGGGGCGCATCAAGGCCAATCTCGACGGCCAGTTCAACAAGGACGAAGTCATCCAGGCTGCCAATGTGATTCAGGCCATTGCCAACTCCGGCATGGGCAAGCTCTACCTGCCCGGTACCGATAAGGGCAAGGGCTGGAAGGATACCGAGGTGAAGCCGGAGCTGTTCACCGACAAGGAAGGCGTCGGCAAGGTCGCCAAGGCGTTCAACGAGGCGGCCAACGAGATGGCGAAAGTCGCTGCCAGTGGCGATGCCGTTGCCGTCAAGGCCCAGTTCGGCAAGCTCGGCGAGTCGTGCAAGGGCTGCCACGAGAAATACCGCGTCGAAGAGAAGCATTGATCGGCACGGCAGCTCAAAGCGGAATCTGTCGGGTACAGCGAATGCGGGAACGGAATGATTGCCAGGCCAAAGGGGTCGAGTTACAAGCGACATGGTGGCCACTTCGGCTTGGTTTCATGCGTCTACGGTTTGGGTTGACCTGCCTCGTTTCCCTGCCCCTTCTGCTGCTTTCTGGGTGTCAGACGATGCCTGTCGGGCGGCAGCTGCCCTTGAACAATCCAGGATTCGAGGAGCAAGCGGCCGCGGAGAGCATTCCCGGCTGGGAGATTGAGGAGCATGTCGGTCCGCCCGGAGAGGTCGCTTACGAGGTGACCATGGACTCCGGAGCCAGCTTCGGCAGCAGCCAGTCGCTCCGTCTGACGCGCCTGACCAAACAGGTCTACGCTCTGGTTCACCAGACGGTACCGGTTCCCAGCGATGCAGCCGGAAAGCAACTGACATTCTCGGCCCGGTTGAAGACGCGCGACGTCGGCCCCGACGGGTGGGTGATGATGGTGGCCATGAATGGTGCCCAAGGATGCATGGGCAGGGTCATGTCCAAGCCGCTCACCGGCACGTCTGGTTGGCAAAGAGTGGATCTCGCGGTCACGATTCGTCCAGGCACCAGGAGTGTCGACGTCGGATTCCTGCTGCTGGATTCGGGAACCGGTTGGGCGGACGATGCCTCGCTGACTCTGCCGTAGTACCGTGGCCGCGGGCGCCGCAATAGTGGGTCTAGTCGGGCGATGGGGGGAACCATGCGGAATCACATGTTCGGATTCTGTCGTCAGGCGGCCGTCGCCATCCTCCTGGCTGCTCTCGCTGTTAGCGGAGCCCGTGCTCAAGAAGACTTGGCGCCGGTCGTCGGTCCGGAGCTGAGCAAGGAATTGCTCGCTGACGTGGAACGGCAGGCAAGCCAAGGGCCGCCTGACACCAGCGACCCCCAGGACCTCTGCGTGCACTTTCATAAGCGAGGGATAGCCGACTTCAGGCTCGGACGTTACGACCAGTCGGTCAATGACCTGAAGCAGGCGCTGTCACTGAACCAGCCGAATCGGCCGGCACCGAACAATTGGTGCAATCGCTGGCGTATCCAATGCGACTTGTCCGGCGCTCTTGCCGCTCTTGGCGATCACTTTGCCCAACTGGAACACTTGCGGGCCGTCGGTGTCGAGGCGCGGCGAACCCATACGCGCCATTACTTCTTCAGCCAGCTGTTCATGATCAACCCATATGTCGAAATGGGCATGTTGCGCGAAGCCGACGAAGCCTTTCGTCGGGCCAGCGAAGTACTGCCCGAGGTAAAGACGCGCCAGGATTGGGCCACGGAGCAGCACAGCGTGATGGACTACTACGGCCGGTATTCCGCCTGGCTGCAAGAATTGCGCGGCAACTATGTCGGGGCCGAACGGCTGCGTCGGGCGTCGCTCGCTGACGCAAAACAATACTTGGAACTCACGCTGAGCAAGCTCGGCGAGGATTCGCAGCTAGTGCGGATAGCCAGAGGTGCCGTGACCGGTACGACGCGGCACCTGGCTAACACGCTGTCGGCGCAGGGCAAGATGGGCGAGGCGGAATACTTCGCCAACGAGGCGCTAAAGCAGACCATTGCCTACTCGAGCTTCAGCACGGTTGCGACCAGCAGCGCCTTGTCGACGCTCGGTATGATCAAACTGCAACAGGGCAAGGTGGCAGACGCGGCCCGTTATGTCGAGTTGGGATCGCAGGCACTGGAGCAATCGTCGGTGGAGCCGTATTCGACCGTCCTGGCCCAGCGCCGGGCACAGTTGGGGCTGATCTACTGTATTCAGGGACGATTGAGCGATGCCTTGAGGGTGTTTGCCGCGCGCGATCAGGGCCTGCGCAGCAATCCGAAGCAGTTTACGAAATTTGGTTCCCGACAAATCGATTGGGCGATGGCTTTGTTGAAGACCGGGCAAAGCGTGGAAGCCGCCGACATGCTGCGTCGAGTTCTCAATTTCAACTTGAAAAAGCCATTTGCCAATCCGGTTTATGTGGCTCAGCTAAGAGGCTATTTGGCCGTCGCGCTGGCCGAACAGGGAGACGACAGCCAGGCCCTCGCGCTGTTCAAGATGGCGCTGCCGACGCTTATCAGCGGCATCCACGACGACAGCGACGCCGAGAACTCCGGGTTCATCAGGGTCTATCGAACGCGCTTGATCCTGGAAGGTTACCTCGAACTCCTTGGCAGATTGCGTGCCAGCGGACAGGATACGGCCGGGTTGGATGTAGTGACGGAGGCGTTCAAGATTGCCGATGTGGCCCGCAATTCCTCCGTGCAGCGGGCGGTCACCGCTAGCGCCGCGCGAGCGACGATTGCCGATGCGCAACTGGCACAGCTGGCCAGGCGCGAACAGGACGCCAGCAACCAGATTCAGTCACTGAGCAAGCTACTGGTGCATCTGGCGTCGGCACCGGAGGGCCAGAGATTGCAAAAAGTCGTTGATGACATGCAGGGCGATATCGAAAGCCTGACTGCCAAACGGGTGGCGCTAAGAAAGGAAATCGTCGAGAAGTTTCCAGACTACGCGAATCTGATCGACCCGCAGCCGGCCACTCCGGCCGATATCCAGCAAGTCCTGTGGCCAGACGAAGCAGTCGTCGCCATCTACAGCGGCGATCGTCAATGCTACGTGTGGACGATCACCAAGAGCGAAGTTGGTTTCCGCATCGCTCCGGTACCGCGGGCACAAATTGCTCAGGATGTTGCCAGCATCCGCCATGGCCTGGACTTGAGCGATGGTCGCGTCAGGGATTTTGATTTCGCCAAGGCTTATCGGTTGTATGCCACGCTCCTCGCGCCCGATTCGGCCAAATGGGCGGCGGCCAAGGCAATTACGGTCATACCCCATGCCGATTTGGGCCAATTGCCCTTTGCGGTCCTGCTGACGGCACCCGTGGCGCCGATACGGGCGAAGACAGCGCCGGCCTACGGCAACATGCCGTGGCTGATACGAAAGGTCGCCATCGCCCAGCAAGCCTCCGCCAGCGGCTTCCTGGCCTTGCGCAGGAATACGCCGGTCACGGCTGAACAGAAACCTTTCATCGGCTTTGGCGACCCGCTGTTCGCCGCCGGCGCTGCTGCTGGCGCGGAGCGGGGTGGCCACTTCCGGAGTCTGCGGTTGGCGTCTGCCAAGGACCAGACTTTGCGTTTGGTAGAGCAAGGCCGACGTTCGGCCATGCCTGTGGGCGAAGCCGCTGCGGTCAGCAGTCAGCCGCTGACCGTGGCGTTTTCCATGCTGCCCGCGCTTCCCGATACCGCGACAGAATTGACGGATATCGCCCAGACTACCGGTGCCGACAAGAAGAGCGACTTATTTCTCGGCGCCAGGGCAACGGAATTGAATGTCAAGGCGAGTGATCTCTCCCGTTATCGGATCGTCGCCTTTGCCACTCACGGTCTTGTGCCTGGCGACATCGTCGGTCTGGATCAACCTGCCCTGGCGATGGCCAATCCGGCGCTGACCGACGACCGGGACAACGACGGTTTTCTGACGCTTGAAGACGTGCTTGGTCTGAAGCTGAATGCCGAATGGGTTGTCTTGTCGGCGTGCAACACAGCCAGTTCAGACGGCAACGCCAGCGAGGCCGTTTCCGGCCTCGGCCGGGCGTTCTTCTATGCCGGCGCGCGCAGCTTGCTGGTCTCCAACTGGGCGGTTGAGACCGTATCCGCACGCTTGTTGACGACGGGATTGTTCCGTCAGCAAGCCGGCCACCCGACCATGCCGCGGGCAGAAGCGTTGCGCCAGTCGATGCTGGCTGTCATGAATGACGACAAGAATCAGTTCGGGCATCCGGCCTTTTGGGCGCCGTTCAGCCTTGTTGGCGATGGGCTGGGGCATTAGCGATTCCTGATACCTCCCTTGAGCCAGATGGTCGTCATAGTCGGGCTGGATACAGGCGCAAACACTGGGGCTGGTCGCGCGGCAAGCTATCGGCTATTCTGAACGCCTTTGCTGATGGCTGGAGGCTGAGTCATGAGTCGAAACCAGATCGCTGGGTTGATCGCTTGCGGATTGATGAGTGTGTCTGCGGCAAGTCACGCCTTCAAGTTGATCAGCGAGAAAGAAGCCGCATTGCCGGACCCGCCAACTGCTCTGGTCGTTCGCGGCATTACCCGCGGACCGGGTATCAGAATGGCGGCGCCGGACCCCGATGCTGCGGTGACCGTGCCGTTCAATCTCAAGGTGATCTTTCAACCACGCGGTGGCTCGAAGATCGATACGTCCAGTGTCAAGGTCACCTACCTCAAGGCGCAGCCGATTGACCTCTCGGGGCGCATCAAATCTGGCCTGTCGGAAGGCGGCATCGATGTGAAAAACGCTGAGGCGCCATCGGGTTCCCATGCCATACAGATTTCCGTGGCCGATTCTGAGGGCCGCAAGACCAGCGCCGTGTTTACGCTCAAAGTCGCGAAGTAGAAGTCCTGACGAGCGATGAAGTGTCCCTACTGCCTCTCCGAAATCGCCGCCGAGGCAGTCGCCTGCCCGAATTGCACGCGCGACGTCTACCTGTTCAAGCCCCTGCAGGCCAAGATCGAGGCTCTGGAAGCCAAGGTCAGGGAGTTTGAGGCTGGTACTGCGACCGCCAGTCCGGCGCTGCCGGTCGCCCATGAGGTCGAGCTGCCTGCAACCGTATCTGCGCGCGTCGGCGAGGCCGTTCTACTGTGGCTTTTTCCCCTACTGCTGCTTCTTGCGGCGCACGTGCTGATCACCATCGTCTACGACGCCAGTACGCTGTGGTTGCGTGTCGTATCCCTGCTCATTCCTTTTCCTTTCGCGCTGACGCTGACCAGTCGCCGTTGGCACCATTTCGGCATCTGGAGCATGGCTGCATTTGCCCTGGCGACGACCGCAGTGGTGGGCATGAGCGGGATTACGCACCTGGTCGACCATACCCAGGTGCTGCCCCAGGACCGCCTGGAGTGGAAGGAATTCATCGAGTATGCGGCCAGCATCGCCTTTAGCTTCATGGCCGGCATGGCCCTCGGGAGAATGTTGTGGCGCCGCGGGCAGTTGGGGCCGCACACTCTTGAGGCCAGGGGCCTGACACTCAAGTTGGCGAAGCTGGTTTCCAGCACGCACGACAGCGCTGAGAAGATTCAGGACACGGTAAGCAAGATCAACGATATCCGCAGTTCGCTGACCACGGCGGCCGCCACCGCTGCTGCCCTGTATACCGGCTTGCAGGGTTTATTTGGCGGCCACTGATGTGCTGAGGTTGGCTGCCCAGCGGCGAAGTTTCGCCTAAGCCGGATAGATGGCGCCGAGGATGCGCGGGCCGCGGGCGCCGGTGACGGTCGGCAGGTTGCCGGGCTCGCCGTCCAGGCAGCGGCAGGCCAGCCAGGCGAAGGCAGCGGCCTCGACGTGTTCCGCCGGCAGGCCGAGTTCGTCCGTGGTGGCGATGCGAATGCCATTCAGGCGCAGGCCAAGTTCCTCCAGGAGGGCAACATTGCGGGTGCCGCCGCCGCAGACGAAAAGTTCGCTAGCGCCGCCGCAGTGATGGCTTACCGCGTCGGCGACAGTATTGACTGTGAATGCCAGCAGCGTCGCCTGGACGTCTTCGGCGCGTTCGCTGCCGTCGAGATGCTGCTCCAGCCAGGCGAGGTCGAATTCCTTGCGGCCGCAGCTTTTTGGTGGTGGCAGGCGCAGAAATTCGTGCCGCATCAAGCGCTCGAGCAGCGCCGGCAATGACCGGCCCTGTCGGGCCCATCGGCCGTCGAGATCGAAGGCCTGTTGGCGATGTCTTTGTATCCAGGCGTCGAGCAGGATGTTGGCCGGCCCGCAATCGAAGCCGGTCGTCGGGCGGTCAGGCGCCAGATCGGTGAGGTTGGCGATGCCGCCGAGATTGACAATGACGCGATGCCGGTCGGTGCGGCGAAACAGCGCGTCATGAAAGGCAGGTACCAGCGGAGCACCTTCGCCGCCGGCAGCGATATCGCGGCTGCGGAAATCGGCAACCACCGTCATGCCGGTCAGTTCGGCAAGCAAGGCCGGGCTGTTGAGCTGCGTCGTGTAGCCGGCTCGGGGGGCATGGCGGATCGTCTGACCGTGGCAACCGACGGCCGTGATCGCCGTTGTCTCAAGCGAGGCCTTGGCGAGCAAGGCCTGTACCGTCTCGGCGTAAAGGCTCGCCAAGTGGTTGGCGAGCAAGGCTGCGCGGTGCAATTCATCGGTGCCGGTGTCGTGCAACGCCAGGGCGTCCTGGCGAATGTCTGGCGGATACGGCAGATGGGCGGCATGCGGGAATCGCCATTTGCCGCCCGTATCTTCGCCNNTGAGGTCGGCAAAGACCGGTTGCAGCCGCTGGTGGAAGGCCGGTAGTTGGGCGGCGGCCAGGGGCGGCGCATCGGGCAGCGAAATTGCCAGCGGATTGCGGTGGACGCCGGCAACGCGGAATTCGTAGTGCAGATGGGGCCCGGTGGCCAGACCGGTGGCACCGACAAAGCCGATGACGTCGCCTTGATGCACGCGGCTGCCGGCGTGCAGGCTGGCGGCAAAACCAGATAGATGGCCGTACAGCGTTTCGTACTGCGTCTGGTGGCGCACGATGACGACCTTGCCGTAGCCGCCACGGTTGCCGACGAATTCGACCACGCCATCGCCGGTTGTCTTGACTCGCGTCCCGACCGGGGCACCGAAGTCGATCCCCTGATGGGCGCGCATCTGATGCAGGATCGGATGCATGCGGGCGCTGCTGAAGCCCGAGGTGATGCGCGAGAACTCCAGCGGTGAGCGCAGGAACGCCTTGCGGACACTCTTGCCTTCGGCGGTGTAGTAGCCGCCGTTGCCGTGCTCGTCATCGAACCAGAAGGCGCGATAGGTACGGCCGTCGTTGACGAATTCGGCCGCGAGTATGCGTCCGGTGCGCAGGGGACGGCCGAGATAGGCCAACGACTCGTAGATCACCGAGAAGCGATCACCCTTGCGAATGTCGCGCTGGAAATCGATGTCGCCGCCGAAAATGTCGGCCAATTGCGTCGCCACGGTATCCGGGATGCCTGCGGCATCGCTGGCGCCGAACAGCGAATAGCGAATGCGGGCCGATTTCATGACAACGTGGCGGTCGACCAAAAGCGCGTCGTCGCTGACAGTGAATCCGTCGCCATCGGCGGCGGAGACGATCAGAGCACGATCGCCGCCGTTCAGTGGAAAGGTGAGCTGTTCAAGCCCGCCGTCTTCGTCAACGCGGGCGGTGACGACTTTGCCCGGACTCATCTGGCGGAAGATTGGGGCCGCCGCAGGGGTGGAGCGCATGAACTCGACGGCAGCAGCGTCCTGGATGCCCAGGCGGGAGAACAGCGCCGCGACGGTGTCGTCCCGGCGGATACGCTCCTCGCGGACAAAGACTTCGTCAGCGGCATCGAATGGATCGGCTACCGGTAGCGCCAGTTGCTCGACGACCGGACGTGTTGCGACTGCCGGTTCGACGTGCGTGGCGGTAGCGAATGCGGCAACGACACCGAACAGCGACAGGCTGCCAACGGCCAATGCAGTGGCGAAACGACCGGGTTGGTGGTCGCGATAGCGTTGCACTTGCGCTAAAATCCGAGTCTTTTCGTTCTGCACTAGGCACTTGGAGTGGGATGGAAGGCCGGGCGAGTGTAGCAAAATCCACCTTCCCGTCAATGCGCCGGATCAAGCGAACGGGTAATCCACCATGACTGACATCGAATCCCAACTCGCGCTGATCAAGCGCGGCGCCGACGAACTGCTGATCGAAGCGGAGCTTGTCGACAAACTGAAATCCGGCCGGCCGCTGAGGGTCAAGGCCGGCTTCGATCCGACCGCTCCGGACCTGCACCTCGGGCACACGGTGCTGATCAACAAGCTGCGCCATTTCCAGGACCTTGGTCACCACGTCATGTTCCTGATCGGCGACTTCACCGGCATGATCGGCGACCCGACCGGCAAGAATGCGACGCGGCCGCCGCTGTCGCGGGAGCAGATTCTTGCCAACGCCCAGACCTACCGACAGCAGGTGTTCAAGATCCTCGATCCCGAGAAGACCGAGGTGTGCTTCAACTCCACTTGGTTTGAGGCGATGGGTGCGGCGGGCATGATCAAGCTGGCAGCCCTGCACACGGTGGCACGGATGCTGGAGCGCGACGATTTTTCCAAGCGTTACGCCAACGGCCAGCCGATCGCCATCCATGAATTCCTCTATCCGTTGTGCCAGGGCTATGACTCGGTAGCCATGAAGGCCGACGTCGAACTCGGCGGCACCGACCAGAAGTTCAACCTGCTGGTCGGCCGTGAGTTGCAGAAGCACTACGGCCAGACGCCACAGTGCGTGCTGATGATGCCGCTACTCGAAGGCCTCGACGGCGTGAACAAGATGTCGAAGTCGCTGGGCAACTACATCGGCATCGCCGAGCCACCGAAGGAGATCTTCGGCAAGCTGATGTCGGTGTCCGACGACCTGATGTGGCGCTACTACGACTTGCTGTCCTTCCGGGGTAATGCCGAAATCGCCCGCCTGAAGGAAGAAGTGGCCGGCGGCCGCAATCCGCGCGACGTCAAGGTGATCCTGGCCCAGGAAATCGTTGCCCGGTTCCATTCGCTAAAGGATGCCGAGGATGCCCTGGCCGACTTCGAAGCGCGTTTCCAGCGCGGCGCCATGCCCGAAGAAATGCCCGAGGTGAGCGTGCCGGCTGGACCGGTGGCGCAGGTTCTGAAGGCCGCCGGGCTGGTGGCGAGCACCTCGGAGGCGGCACGCATGATCGACGGGGGCGGCGTCCGCATCGATGGCGAAAAGGTCTCCGATAAGGGCTTGGCTTTGCCGGCCGGCAACACCATCGTCATGCAGGTTGGCAAGCGGAAGTTCGCTCGTGTCACGCTGCTGTAAAAAAAACTTGCGCGAAGTATTGACGGGTCGCTGGCGCTACGTATAATTCGGCCCTCTTCGCTGCACGGCAGCACAGTTCTTTAACAATCAAACAGCCGA
>PMIF01000006.1 GCA_003157035.1 Rhodocyclaceae bacterium | reverse complement strand
CATCGAGGCGTTCAACAACGTGTTCCACCTGGAAACCCGGCCTCAAGGCGGCAATATCGCCGAGTTCTTTTTGGCGCGGCATGATTTCGAGCGTATCAACCTGGGCAAGAACTGGATTACCGGCACATGGCAAGCGCAAGGGCCTGATCGGGCCGATGTTGGCGATCCTATAGGGCCTCTGGGATTGGATGGCTCAGGCGTTATCACGGGTAGCGCCAATTTCATCACCGGCGCAGTCTCACCCGTCGATCCCATCACCCTGCTGGCAACCCCTGCGGGAAGGACGATACTCAAGGGCGCTGGCGGCGCCTTGCCGACTGAACTGAATGGCCTGCTGGACCACGAATTCCAGGTCAATCACACCAATCCCTTGCTCAGCAAGGCCGTGAGCCGGGATCCCGCAACCACCACCGACCTCGGTGCGGCGGCGGTACCCTGAGTCGCGAGGCGTCTGCTTTTTGTCTTTTCGCCCGAGGCAGACCGTGGCGGACGATTTCTCACTCACTAGGTCAGGCCTTGCCGACGCCGCCGACCACGCACGCAGCGCCCGATTCCCTACCGTTCGCTAGACCACAGCCAAACTGGAGCCCCCCACTATGACCATGAGCGAAATGACAAACGCGGTGAAGCGGCCGACGTCGATAACGACTATATGTGTCATCGGTTTTCTTGGAGCGCTAATCTCTGTACCGCTGGTGCTTTCTGACGTCGCGCGCCAAGTTGGCTATTGGTATCCACCGTATTTGGGGCTCAGCGCGGTGATAGGGTTGGCGTGCATGGTGGGCTTGTGGATGATGAAGAGATGGGCTGCCTATTCGTACACCGTGTTTGTAGTGCTGAACCAGGTTGTTCTGCTGACGGCGGGAGCATGGAGCGTAGCGACGCTGCTTATTCCTGCAGTAGTGGTCTTCTTCGCATTGATTCATGTTTCCGAGATGTCGTAAGCAGCAAGTGGCCTCAGAAGCAGGTCATCTCAGGCGGTTGACGAGCCCCCCGCGCAGGGGGTGATCCCTTTTTGACGCAATTCTCGTCTGAACCCACAGCAGGCAAGACTTCGTCTGATGTCGAATTTGTCGAAAGGGATCGCAATGAAACGCATGCTTGTTCTGGCAGTACTGTCTTCCGGGTTTGCCGCCCACGCCACCGACGGCGTGATCGAGATCAATGCCGCCAAAGTCGTCGCCGCTGGCGGCTACCCCTACGTAATCAGGCAGGCGGGGAGTTATCGGTTGACGGGAAATCTGAAGCAGGACAATCCAACAGTCGCCCCTGCCATCTGGGTGCAGGCCGATGACGTAACGCTCGACTTGAACGGCTTCGCGGTCACCGGCAATAACGTCTGTAGTGCGACGGGCACTGCGCCAACTCAACTACTTTCCTGCAGACTTAGCCCAGCTGGCTATCCTGCCATCATGGCTGCCGCCTCGAGCGGCGGCGCAGCCAACCCGACGCGCGTGACGGTCAAGAACGGCAGCGTGAGCGGCATTGCCGGTGGCTGTATCTACCTCGGTTACGATACTCTCAACAACGTAAGCGCCGGCACGGTGGTCAATGTCGAGGCCTCGCATTGCGGCAACGGAGGTATCAACGCAGCCAAGGTCACGAACTCGAAGGTCACCTACAGCCAAGGCGGAATTGAGGCGCGCGACGTGCTGGACAACACCGTCAGCTACTGCGTTAGCCCCGTGCAGGCTTCTGGTGGCGTTGTCTCGCGCAACTCCGTCGAGTTCAACTTCAATGCCGATCCTTCTGCCAGCACCTATGCGCTCGAGGCTGTATCGGCTGTGGTGAGCGGCAATACCGTGAGCAACAACCAGAGCATGGGGTTGGGTGTGGGTGGAACAAGTACCGTGATCGGCAACACGCTTGCCAACAACCTGGGCGTGGGTCTGGATGCTGAGCAGGGGTATGACCGGATCAGTTATGGTCCATCGGTCGTGATCTACACCCAGAACGTCCTCTACGGCAACAACAACAATAGCCCCCTGCCGGCCGAGCAGATTAGTGGTGGCCCGATTTCCATACCGGCCGGCAGCAACTGGTGCCGTTCGGCGGTTTGTCCGTAGAGCTTATGGTCGCGGCACAAAGGAAGCACAAGCGCGAAAACTAACCCCCCGTACCGAGGGGTGATCCCTTCTTGACGCAATTCTCGTCTGAACCCTCAGCAGGCGAAATTTCGTCTGACTTCGGAGTCGTCGAAAGGGAACGTAATGAAACAGATACTCGTGGCCGCTGGTTTGCTGGCTTGCGCGTTCGCCAGCCACGCCGCCACCGGCTTATCGTCACTGCGCTACAGCACCGACATCACGGTGAATCTTGGCGGCACAGTGGTCTCGCCCGACAGCGTGGCCAACGACACGCTCGGCGGTGCGCCGACCCTGGCACTCTCCGGCCTGCCCGGCAATGTCGCCGCCTATTACTACACCGGCTCGGTACATTGGCTGGTCTTCGACACCACGGTGTCCCTGAACGGTGGCACGCTGACCGCTACGCCGCAGGATGTGGTGTCGTACAACGGTACGACCTACACCAGGATATTCACCGGCGCGAGCAGCGGGATACCGGCCGGCGCGATGATCGACGCGCTGTCCTCCACCAATGGTTCGGATTTCCTGTTCTCCTTCGACACGTCGGTCACTGTGGGCAGCGTTGCTGCTGCGCCCGAGGATGTCGTTCGCTACTCCGGGGGCACCTGGAGTAGCTACTTTGTTGGCGGCGCGGCCGGCGTACCGGCCGGGGCGAATCTCGACGCCCTGTACCGGCTCTCGAACGGCCACCTGCTGATGTCCTTCGACATCGCCGGCGCGGTCGGCGGCGTGCCCTTCGGCGCTGGCGACGTTCTGGAATACACGGCGCCTGCCAGCTGGGAACTGGCCTATTCCCCGGCGGCGATCTATCCGCTCTGGGGGGCGGCGAACCTCAGAGGTCTGTGGGCCCAGGCGGCGGCGCCTGGGGCTGCGGGCACGCTGCAATTCTCGTTATCGAACTACAGCGCCAATGAGACCGACGGCAGCGTCACGATCACCGTGACGCGCACCGGCGGATCGAGCGGTGCAGTGACGGTGCACTACGCCACGGCCAATGGCACCGCGACGGCCGGCAGCGACTACATCACAAGTACCGGCACGCTGTCTTGGCTTAGCGGCGATGCGGCCGCCAAGACGTTCACGATTCCGATCCTGACCGATGCGCTGGTCGAGGGCAACGAGACGGTGCTGCTGAACCTCACCAGTCCGACCGGCGGTGCGAGTCTGGGCACGGCGGCAGCCACGCTGACGATCGTCGATGCCAATCTGCCGGCGGCCACGCCCTTCGTCACCGCGAGCCCGAATCCGCTGGACTTCGGCAGCCAGACGATTTCGGTGGCGAGCGGCACGCAGAACATCATCTTGACCAATACCGGCAGCGGCAACTTGAACGTTGCCTCGACCGTTCTGGGCGGAGCCTACTCGGGCGACTTCGCGCTCGTCGCCAACAGTTGTGGCGCAGCTGTGGCGCCCGGGGCGACCTGTACGCTGGGGCTCACCTTCACGCCTGCCGCGACAGGCAGCCGGGCGGCGACACTGACCATCGGTTCTGATGCCGTGGACAACTCGCTGGTAGTGAATCTCGCCGGCACCGGCGTCACCGCACCAGTCGTCACTGCCGGCTCCACCACGCCCGTGCCAACGCTCAGCGAGTGGGCAACCATCGTCCTCGACGCTGTCCTCACGCTTGCCATCTTCTTCTTTCCCGGTCGAAAGGAAACAAAATGAAACGCCTGACTCTTCTCGCCGCGCTGTTTGCCGCGGCCTTCTGCGCCTACGCCACCGACGGCGTGTTGGAAATCAATCAGGTCAAGCTTGACGCCGCTGGTGGCACCTACGTCATCAGCCAGCCGGGGAGTTATCGGTTGACGTCCAACTTGACTCAAACGAATGCGAGCGCAGACGTTATCCAGGTGACGGCAAGCAACGTGACGATCGATCTCAATGGCTTTTCGATTGCCGGGTCGACTACATGCACTTTCGTGACCGCGAGTTCGTCGGTCGTATGCAACCCGCCCGGACCCGGCGTAGGAATCAATTTCGTGGTTCAGGGCCTGGCCGTCAATGGCGTAGTGCGCAACGGCAGTGTCAAGCGTATCGGTAGCGCGTGCATCAAGGGCGCGCACCTGGTGGAGGACGTGCTCGCAGAGAGCTGTGGTCAAGGGGCCGGTGTGAGTGCGGATGTCGTCCGCAGAGTGCAGGTTTCCTTCAGCGGCGTCGGTCGGGCGATCGTGGCCGATCATGCGATCGACAGTGTGGCAAGCGGCAACGGTGGTGTCGGGATCGAAGGGTCGACGGAAGTCGTCGGCTGTCGATCCGAGAACAACGTCGGGGACGGCATTTATGTCTCTGGTGCCGGCACGGTCAGGAATAGCTCGTCCGCCGGCAACCTGGGCCACGGGATACGCGTGGGCGGTGGGTTGGTCAGCGGCAACATCATCGAAAGCAACAAGGGCGCAGGCATTATGTCGGGCATTTCCCAGCTGACCTCTGTGATCGGCAACGTGATCGATCATAACGGGAGTGATCTGGTCAACTCCCACTGCGGGATCCAATTTTACGGACCTCCTGGTGTTGCGCTCACCAGCCAGAACATTCTCTACGAGAATGGCCCTCCGAACGCGAGTCCGGGGTTCGACTTCGCTATTTGCAACTCCGTCAGCCAACATCTGCCGTCGGTGCCGCCGAACACGAACTTGTGCAACGGGGCGGCTTGCTGAGGCGCCGATCGGTGCGACAAGACAACCGGGGACAGACGCCGACTATTCCGCCGTTGGGCGGCGCAGGCCGCGGCAGCGGGCAGCTGGTCCTATACTCACTTCCTCGGCTACCTCCTCGATGGCGAGCTGCGCTTCCGACACGAGAAGACCGTCCGTCTCAGCCTGCAGTTCGCCCGGCTGCCGTACCAGAAGCGAATCGAAGACTTCGAGTTCGCCGAACAGCCTTCGATCGACCGCCGGCTGTTCGAAGAGCTCGCCACGCTGCGCTTCTTGAGTGAGGGCAGAAACATCGTCCTGCTGGGTCCGCCCGGCGTGGGCAAAACCCACCTCGCCATCGGCCTGGGTATGCTCACGGCCGAGGCTGGACACCGCATCTACTTCACGACCGCCATCGACCTGGCCCGCCGTATGGCCAAAGCCATGGCCGACAACCGCCTGTCGCGAGAGATCAACAACCTCGTCCGCCCCAAGCTACTCATCATCGACGAGGTCGGATACCTGTCCCTCGAGGCCCACCACGCCAGTCTGCTCTTCCAAGCTATCTGTGAGCGCTACGAGCGCAAACAGGCCGTCGTCCTCACCAGCAACAAAGCGTTCGCCGACTGGGGACAGGTCTTCGGCGGCGACGCCGTCATGGCTTCGGCAGCTCTGGACCGGCTTCTCCACCGCTCCACCGTGATCAACATCCGAGGCGACAGCTATCGATTGAAGGAGAAGCGCAAAGCCAGAGCCGTGGCCCTCGGAGAGGAGGTGGTCGCTTCGGCTCCGCCTGCGACACAGAACTGACCCGGGTGGGTCAATTCTCAATGGCACAAAGAGGGTCAATTCTAAGTGGCCGTTGACAGTAGCGTTCCTTGACGTAGGCCTTGAACGGATCCAGGCAGGATGTCCTCCCGGGTGCCTTGTACGCACACGGACCAGCCTCACGC